>NZ_JBIVJB010000002.1:0-240531 GCF_044750025.1 Pseudomonas sp. NPDC088885
TACCCGTGCAAAGCGTCGCAATCATTTTGTGTCATTCATTTCCCTGACTTCGATGATCGGGCTCGCCCTTGGCGTGGTCGTGATGATCGTCGTGCTGTCGGTGATGAATGGCTTCGATCATGAGATGCGCACCCGCGTGCTGGGCATGGTGCCCCACGCGACCATTGAATCCACTGAGCCGATCAACGACTGGCAAAGCCTGGCCACCAAGGTCAAGCAGAACCCGCAGGTGACGGCGGTTGCGCCGTTCACCCAGATGCAGGGCCTGCTGACCAATAACGGCCAGGTCTCCAAGGTGTTGCTCAATGCCATTGACCCTGCGCTCGAGCGCAAAGTGTCGATCATCGACAACTTCATGAAGCAGGGCAAACTCGACGATTTGACGCCGGGCAGCTTCGGCATCGTCATCGGCGACAAGGCCGCGACCAAGCTGGGCGTCGGCATCGGTGACAAGGTCACCTTCGTCGCGCCGGAGGTCAGCGTGACCCCGGCCGGGATGTTCCCGCGCATGAAGCGCTTCACTGTGGTGGGCATTTTCCATGTCGGCGCCGGTGAGCTCGACGGCTATCTGGGCGTCACCAACCTGCAGGATCTGGCGAAGATGCACCGCTGGAAGCCTGATCAGGTGCAGGGCATCCGCCTGAAGTTCGACGATCTGTTCCAGGCGCCGCGTGTGGCGTGGAACATCGCCCAGCAACTTGGCGAAGACCATTACTACGCTCGCGACTGGACGCGCACCCACGGCAACCTGTATCAGGCGATCCGCATGGAAAAAGCCATGATCGGCCTGCTGTTGTTGCTGATCGTCGCCGTTGCCGCGTTCAACATCATTTCCACGTTGGTGATGGTGGTGAATGACAAGAAGGGCGACATCGCCATTCTGCGAACCTTGGGCGCAACGCCGGGCACGATCATGCGCACGTTCATGGTGCAAGGCACGGTGATCGGTGTAGTCGGCACGGCGATTGGTGCGGTGGTCGGGATTTTCGCGGCGCTCAATGTCAGCGCGGCGATCTCGGCACTGGAAGGGCTGATCGGCCACAAATTCCTTAATGCTGACGTGTATTTCATTGATTATCTTCCGTCGCAGGTGCAGAGCCAGGACGTGGTCATGGTCTGCGCGGCGGCGTTGGTTCTGAGTTTTCTCGCCACCCTGTATCCCGCCTGGCGTGCCGCGCGCACCCAGCCGGCGGAGGCGCTACGTTATGAGTGAGTCGGGCATGAGTGAACAAGCAATCTTGAGCTGCCGCAACCTGGGCAAATCCTACGAGGAAGGCCCGGAGTCGGTAGAAGTGCTGGCCGGTCTGCAACTGGAGTTGCACCCGGGCGAGCGTGTGGCAATTGTCGGCACCTCGGGTTCGGGCAAAAGTACTTTGCTCAACCTGCTCGGTGGACTGGATACGCCGACCAAGGGCAGCGTCTGGCTCGACGGTGAAGAATTGTCGGCACTGAGCGAGAAGAAGCGTGGCCTGCTGCGTAACCGCGCGCTCGGTTTCGTTTACCAGTTCCACCATTTGCTGCCGGAATTCACCGCGCTGGAAAACGTGTGTATGCCGCTGCTGATCGGCAAGACGCCGATCCCTGAAGCGCGTCAGCGTGCGACCGCTTTGCTGGAGCGCGTCGGCCTCGGCCATCGCCTTGAGCACAAACCCTCGGAACTGTCCGGTGGTGAGCGTCAGCGTGTCGCCATCGCTCGCGCTCTGGTGAACAAGCCAGGCCTGGTGATGCTCGACGAGCCGACCGGCAACCTCGACTCCCACACCGCGCAGGGCATCCAGGATTTGATGCTGGAACTCAGCACCTCGATGCGCACCGCGTTTTTGGTGGTGACTCACGACATGAACCTGGCCCGTCAGATGGATCGCGTACTGCACCTGCAAGAAGGTCGCCTCACGCCTATCTGATTGGCTGAAACCCGACACCTGCAAAGGCGTCGGGTCTTTTATTTTTATACGGTGCCCCAGCGAATGTTCAGACCGTTATCGATCTTTATCGGCACGCGCTATACCCGCGCCAAGCGCCGCAATCGCTTTGTTTCGTTCATTTCGATGACCTCGATGATCGGCCTCGCCCTCGGCGTGCTCGCAATGATCGTGGTGTTGTCGGTGATGAACGGCTTCCAGCGCGAAATGAGCTCGCGCATCCTCGGCATGGTGCCGCACGCGACCATCGTTGGCGTCAAGCCGATTGATGACTGGCAGCCAGTGGCCGCCGCCGCGATGAAAAATCCTGAAGTGACTGCCGCTGTGCCGTTCACCGAAATGGAAGGCATGCTCTCCTATAAAGGCATGATGCAGCCGATCCAGATCAGCGGCGTCGATCCTGCGCAGGAAGGCAAGGTCTCGATCGTTGCCCAGCACATCGTGCAGGGCCGTCTCGATGCGTTGAAACCGGGCGAGTTCGGCGTGGTGATCGGTGAAATCACTGCGCGACGTTTCCGTCTCAACGTCGGCGACAAAATCACCCTGATCGTCCCGGAAGTCAGCACCGCGCCGGGTGGCATCACCCCGCGCATGCAACGGCTGAACGTAGTCGGCGTGTTCAAGGTTGGCGCTGAACTGGACGGCTCGATGGGCCTGATCCATGTCGCCGATGCCGCGACCATGCAGCACTGGGAACCGAATCAGGTACAGAGCGTGCGTCTGGCAGTCAAAGACCTGTACGCGGCGCCGAAAGTCTCCGCAGACATCGCCGCCAGTCTGGGCGCCGAGTTCAAGGCTGACGACTGGACGCACACTCAGGGCAGCCTGTTCAGTGCGATGAAGATGGAAAAAACCATGATCGGCCTGTTGCTGCTGATGATCGTCGCGGTGGCGGCGTTCAACATCATCGCGACGCTGATCATGGTGGTGAACGACAAGGGCGCGGACATCGCGATCCTGCGTACCATCGGCGCGACGCCCCGGCAGATCATGGCGATCTTCATGGTGCAGGGCACGGTGATCGGCATTGTCGGTACGATCATTGGCGGCGTGTTGGGCGTGATTGCGGCGTTGAATGTCAGTCAGATCGTCGGCTGGATTGAGCGAGTCAGTGGGCAGCATATCTTTAGCTCTGACGTGTACTTCGTCAGCAATCTGCCGTCGGAATTGCAGGCGGGGGATGTGCTGTTGATCTGCTCGGCGGGGTTCATCTTGAGCTTCCTGGCGACGGTGTATCCGGCGTGGCGAGCGGCGAAGATCGAACCGGCTCATGCCCTGAGATATTCGTAAACCTTTAGACCGCTTTCGCGAGCAGGCTCGCTCCCACAGGGGGATGCATTCCAACTGTGGGAGCGAGCCTGCTCGCGAAGAGGGTGAACCTGCTAGCCTCCGTCCTTCTTGGGCAACTCAATCATAAACCGCGTCCACCCCGCCTCTGATTCGCAACGAATCTGCCCCCCATGCGCGCGGACGATCGACTGAGTAATCGCCAACCCCAACCCCGCATGCTCACTGCTGCCTTCCTGCCGCGCCGGATCGGCCCGATAAAATCGGTCAAACAGCCGTGGCAACAACTCCGCAGAAATCCCATCCCCAGTGTTTTCAACCGAAACCCGTACAGCACCCGGTAATTCAGCGATCCGCAAACTCACTGAGCCCGCCGCCGGGGTAAACCGCAACGCGTTATCCAGCAAATTCGACAAGGCCCGCCGCAACATATTGCGATCCCCCTCAATCCGCGCATTACCCTCACGCGTCAACGTCACCCCGGCGTCCTCCGCCAGCGGCGCAAAAAACTCCAGCAGCACATCGGTCTCATCCGCCAATTCCAGTGGCTCACGCTTGGGCATCAACAAACCGTGGTCAGCCTTGGCCAGGTACAACATGTCGTTGACCAGTTGCGCCATCCATTGCAGTTCTTCAAGGTTGCTGTGCAGCGCTTCGCGGTAATCCTCGATCGGCCGGGGGCGGGTGAGGGTGACTTGGGTGTGAGTCAGCAGGTTCGACAGCGGCGTGCGCAGTTCGTGGGCGATGTCGGCTGAAAACGCCGAGAGTCGCTGAAACGAATCGTCGAGACGGCCGAGCATGGCGTTGAAACTGTGGGCCATTTCCGCAAGCTCTGGCGGCATTTGCGCTTCCGGCAGTCGGGCATTCAGCGATTGTGCAGAAATCCCACGCGCCACCGCGCTCATGCGCCGTAATGGACGTAAGCCGCTGCGGGCGGCCCACGCGCCGAGCAACGCCGTGGCCAGTGCCGAGAGGCCGACGGTCAGCCAGATCAAATGCTGCATGCGTTGCAGGAAGTGTTGGTGATGGGTGATGTCGAGCAATAGGCTCAAGTGCGGCGAATCGGCTTTGTCCGGGTAGAGCGGGGCATTGAGCACGCGGTAATCGGTGCCGTCAGTGCTGATCGTCGAGAGCCCGATTTGCGGCGGCAAATCCTTGGGGATCTGCGTCGAACTGTCGTACCAGCGTTGGCCGTCAGCACCGGTGATGCGCAGCGACAAATCGGCCTGACGGCTGAGCTCATCCGCCAGTCGCGCTTCCCGCTGAGCCGGCTGAACGTCCTGCAGCGCGCGGCGCAGGCCAATCAGTTTGCCATCCAGTTGTTGCTGGTCGAGCTCAATGAAATGCGCCTCGCTGGCGCGGTTGAACAGCACCCCGGCGAACAGCGAGACCACCGCGGTGCAAGCGGCGAATAACAACGCCAGGCGCGAACTCAGGGACAAACGGCGCATCAGACGCTGCGCTCTTCAAGCACGTAACCCATGCCGCGCACGGTGTGGATCAGTTTGTTGGGGAACTCGTCGTCGATTTTCAGACGCAAACGGCGGATCGCCACTTCGATGACATTGGTGTCGCTGTCGAAATTCATGTCCCAGACCTGCGAGGCGATCAGCGATTTCGGCAACACTTCGCCTTGGCGACGTAAAAGCATTTCCAGCAGGGCAAACTCTTTGGCGGTCAGGTCGATGCGCTGGCCGCTGCGTTCTACACGGCGGCGAATCAGATCCAGACGCAAGTCGGCGAGTTGCAGACTGGTTTCCTGTGGCGTGGCACTGCCACGACGCAACAGACTGCGCACCCGCGCCAGCAACTCGGAGAAGGCGAACGGTTTGACCAGATAATCGTCAGCACCGAGTTCGAGGCCGTGAACCCTGTCCTCCACCGCGTCTTTAGCCGTGAGAAAAAGTACCGGTGTGTCCAGTCCGGCACTGCGCACCGCTTGCAGAATCTGCCAGCCACTGCGACCGGGCAGCATTACGTCGAGGATCAACAGCGCATAATCACCGCTCAATGCCAGTTGCTGACCGCTGTTGCCGTCGGCCACCAGTTCGGTATTAAACCCGGCCTCGGTCAGGCCCTGACGCAGGTATTGGCCGGTTTTCGCTTGGTCTTCGACGATCAACAGTTTCATGGGCGACTCGGGTTATTCGGGGATGATTCAGTGAAGGCTTTATACCGTGAGAGCACGCGTGAGGCGCCAACCTGACAAAGTTGTAATCTGCCTGTCAGGTTGATGCCAGTGCGGGCCGGCTAAAGTTTCCCACAGGCTGAACCTTATCTTGTTGGAGAACGACCATGTTTTTACGCCAATCCCTGGCCTTGTGTTTGTTGGCATTGAGTTCGCCGGTATGGGCGGCTCCCGCGCACACCTACGACTTCGGCCAGCCAGCGCCCGCCGCCAAAGCCACGCGCAGCGTTGAAGTGGTGCTGAACGACATGTCGTTCGACCCCAAGGCGATTCAGGTCAAGGCCGGTGAGACGGTTCGTTTTGTGCTGGTGAATAAAGGCCAGTTGCTGCACGAATTCAACCTCGGTGACGCAGCGATGCATGCCAGACACCAGCAGGAAATGTTGCAGATGCAGCAAAGCGGCATGCTTACGCCTACCGGCATGAAGGAAATGTCCCACGACATGGCGGGCATGGATCACGCCGCGATGGGCCATGGCATGAAGCATGACGACCCGAACAGCGTGCTGGTTGAGCCGGGTAAAACGGCGGAACTGACCTGGACGTTCAGCAAAGCCACGAGCCTGGAATTTGCCTGCAATATTCCGGGGCATTATCAGGCGGGGATGGTGGGTAAGTTGACTGTCAGTCAGTAACCACTCAAAGCCGCGCGCAAAGGCTGGTAGAATCCGCTGATTCTTCAGTCAGGTTTCCGCCATGCATCCCGCAGCCGAACATTCGCCGCTGGGCAAGTCCAGCGAATACATCGCCACTTACACGCCGTCCTTGTTGTTCCCGATTCCGCGCACTGCGAAGTGGGCGGAGCTGGGGCTGACCGCCGAGACCCTGCCTTATAAAGGTGTGGATTTCTGGAACTGCTTTGAGCTGTCGTGGTTGTTGCCGTCGGGCAAACCGGTGGTGGCTATTGCCGAGTTCAGCATTCCGGCGGATTCGCCGAATATCATCGAGTCGAAGTCGTTCAAGCTGTATTTGAACTCGTTGAATCAGACGCCGTTTGCTGACGTCGCCACGCTGGAAGCGACGCTGGTCAAGGATCTCTCGGCCGCTGCCGGGAAACCGGTGGGCGTGCGGGTGCGCAGTTTGAAAGACGTTGAAGCCGAGGGCGTTGTGGCGTTGCCGGGCGTGTGCATCGATGATCTGGATATCAGTGTCAGCAACTATGAGCATCCGCGCCCGGAGTTGCTGCGTTGCGATGAGTCGCGGATCGTCGAGGAGACTGTTTACAGTCATCTGCTTAAATCGAACTGCCCGGTGACCAGTCAGCCGGACTGGGGCTCGGTGGTCGTGGAATATCGCGGCTCGGCGCTGGATCACGCCAGTTTGCTGGAGTACATCGTGAGTTTCCGTCAGCACTCGGACTTTCATGAGCAGTGTGTGGAGCGGATCTTTCTTGATCTGCAGCGACTGTTGAAGCCGGAGAAACTGACGGTGTTTGCGCGGTATGTGCGTCGCGGTGGTCTGGACATCAATCCGTATCGCAGCACTGAAAGCGTACAACTGCCGAACCACCGGCTCGTGCGTCAGTAAAGAATCAAAATGTGTGAGCGGGCTTGCTCGCAAATGCAGTGTGTCAGTCACATATGAATTGGCTGACCTGACGCATTCGCGAGCAAGCCCGCTCCCACATTTGACCGTGTTTCAAAATGAAAAAGCCCTGCCGGTGGTGGCAGGGCTTTTTTATGTATCAGGGGAAATCAGATCCCCATGCTACCCAGCGCATTGACGATATTGCGCAGGGTGCCGGCGATGGCCGGGTGCTCGACTTCGAAGCGCTCGACCGCCAGGTTCACGCCATCGGCGATGCTGGCGTCCTGAGTAGCGTTCTCCAATTGGATTTCAGACTCGATTTGCGCCATCAACACGCGCAGATCTTCACGTTCGGCTTCCGACAGTGGCGGATTCTGCTCCAGTTGCTCGCGCAGGGTTTCGAGCTGTTTTTGCAGTTCTTGGGCCGGCATTGGTGTTTTCCTTTTATCGAGAGGCACTGGCATTGACCGCAGCCGCGCGCCAAAGGTCTGTGGCTGACCTTTAGATTAATCCACTCTCGTTCAAACTGCATGATCCCGATCAGGGCTTTTCGCCTTTGAGGCGGCGCAGGCTGATGTCGGCGAGGCAGGTGTCGAGTTCGCCCAAGTGATCGATCACTGAATGCACGCCAAGCCCGAACAATTGCACCGTCGCTTTGCCCCGCAGTTGTTCGCGCTCTTTTTGCGTCAGTGCTTGCCATTCACTCGGCGCCAGACCGCACAGTGAACCGCAGGAGGCGAGGCCGATCGTCCACAATCCGGCATTCAGCCCGGCTTGCAGCAAACGAGGTTCGCCGCTGACCAGTACGCAGCCATCGAGCCGATCGACGTTGAGTCCCATCAGTGCTTGCCAGCAAGCATTCGGGGCGGGCCATGGATTGTTTGTTGCTGAATGTTGCGAAGCTTTGATCCACTCCGGTAAAGCGGCCGACAGCGGTTTCGCGAGGGCAGGGGGGAGCTCATCGATCCATGCGCAGGGGATTTTACGACGCTGTAGGCTGAGCAGGCTATCGAGTGCGCCGGGAGTTGTTTCAGCGTGCTCCGGATGGCTGCTGCCGAGTTGCTGCGCACGTGCGCCGAAATCCACCAGACAGCCACTGAGCCCGAACAGCACGGCGGTCAGGCTGGGTGTGGCGAGCGGTAAGGTTTCGGCCTGTGACATGGAAGCGTCCCTGAAATAGCGTCAAGGCTAGGGCGCGACAATGACAGTTGGATGACAGGGCTTGCGGAAGGGAATGAAGGAAACTTCCTACATACAGTCTCATGCCAGACTGCCCAAAATGCCGATTGCGCTTATACTAGCGTTCTTACGCGTGGCCTCAGCTGCCCGTGCCAGAATCAAATCCAAGGAGTTTTCTATGCGCTGGAGCAATCCTCTCGCTCAGCTTTGTGTATGCGCCAGTGTCATGCTGGTTCCGTTCGCCGCCAACGCTGCGACGGAAGAAGACCCTTGGGAAAGCGTTAACCGTCCGATCTTCCAGTTCAACGATTTCGTTGATACCTACGCGCTGAAGCCGCTGGCACAGGGTTATCAGTTCGTGACGCCGCAGTTCGTTGAAGACGGCATCCACAACATGTTCCAGAACGTTGGCGACGTCACCAACCTGGCGAACAACATTCTGCAAGCCAAACCGGCTGCCGCTGGCGTTGATACGGCGCGTCTGATCTTCAACACCACTTTCGGTCTGCTCGGTTTCTTCGATGTCGGCACGAAAATGGGCCTGCACCGCAGCGACGAAGATTTCGGCCAGACCCTCGGTTACTGGGGCGTGAGCAGCGGCCCGTACGTGATGCTGCCGTTGATGGGCCCGAGCACCCTGCGTGACGCGCCGTCCAAGTACGTCGACAGCTTCACCGGCATGTATCGCTACATCGACGACGTGCCGGCGCGTAACTCGATCTTCGGTCTGAACATCGTCGACACCCGCGCCAGCCTGCTGTCGAGCGAGAAGCTGATCAGCGGCGACAAGTACACGTTCATCCGCAACGCTTACCTGCAGAACCGCGAGTTCAAAGTTAAAGATGGTCAGGTTGAAGACGATTTTTAATCTCGACCTGTAGAAACAACAAGGCGACCCTCGGGTCGCCTTTTTTGTGTGCGCTTATTTCATCTTCAGAATGGTCAGGCCGAGCTTCTGAGCGCCGCCATCTTGTGCGCTGACCCAGACCACTTCGGTCTCGGCCTCAAGGCCAGTGAGCGCTGCATGGTCGGAGTCGATCCGCACGCTCAAACGGTCGCCGACCGCGAATTGCCTGGGCGCTTCAACCTGCATGCCACTGCTTGAGAGGTCGATGCACACCCCTGAAACCTCATCACCCTCATGAATCAACACGACATCGGCATCGACCCGCATGCGGATGAAATCGCGCTTTTCGCTGTAGTCCCGACCGGTTTGACTCATGCCTTCGTCCTTCCATTGGGTTACGGTTTGAGCTGTTCTTATAACTCCCAGTGATTTGACAAGTAAAGTCGTCAAGCGACCATCGGCGCATGCTTGAAACGCTCTGCGGATGGGAGTACCGTCTGCGCCTTAGAAGGGCACCTCTGAAGTAACCGCGTTTCGGCCAAT
The DNA here is from genome assembly GCF_044750025.1 of Pseudomonas sp. NPDC088885. Lineage (NCBI taxonomy): Bacteria > Pseudomonadati > Pseudomonadota > Gammaproteobacteria > Pseudomonadales > Pseudomonadaceae > Pseudomonas > Pseudomonas sp. NPDC088885. The sequence continues at coordinate 9,494 of NZ_JBIVJB010000002.1, forward strand.
GCTCGAAAGCGGTGCAACAGAGAGGCTAGAAAGCGAATCCAGTAGTCAGCGCAGGGTTGTTACCTTGCCCACTACGCCAACCTAATTCTGGCGCCGTTTGCCCACATGCCAAAAACCAGTGCCACGCTGCTGATAATCGATGATGACGAAGTAGTGCGCGCGAGCCTCGCGGCCTATTTGGAAGACAGTGGTTTCAGCGTCCTGCAGGCCAGCAACGGCCAACAGGGTCTCAAGGTATTCGAGCAAGAACAGCCCGATTTGGTTATCTGCGATCTGCGTATGCCGCAGATGGGTGGACTCGAATTCATTCGCCAGGTCACCGAGCGTTCGCCGCAGACGCCGATGATCGTGGTATCGGGTGCCGGCGTGATGAACGACGCGGTCGAGGCCTTGCGCCTGGGCGCGGCGGATTACCTGATCAAGCCTCTCGAAGATCTGGCTGTGCTCGAGCACTCTGTGCGCCGGGCCCTCGATCGTTCGCGTCTGCTGCTGGAAAACCAGCGCTACCGCGAGAAGCTGGAAAAGGCCAATCGTGAGCTCGCCGCCAGCCTGAACCTGCTCCAGGAAGACCAGAACGCCGGTCGCCAGGTGCAGATGAACATGCTGCCGGAAAGTCCGTGGAGCATCGACGAGTTCAAGTTTGCCCACCAGATCATCCCGTCGTTGTACCTGTCGGGTGATTTTGTCGACTATTTCCGTGTCGACGAGCGCCGGGTTGCGTTTTACCTGGCGGATGTTTCCGGGCATGGCGCCTCTTCAGCCTTCGTCACGGTGCTGTTGAAGTTCATGACCACGCGCTTGCTGTTCGAATCCAAGCGCAACGGCACATTGCCGGAATTCAAGCCTTCAGAAGTCCTTGGTCATATCAACCGGGGGCTGATCAGTTGTAAGCTGGGCAAACACGTCACAATGGTCGGTGGAGTCATCGACGAGGAGACCGGTTTGTTGACCTATAGCATCGGCGGTCATCTGCCTTTGCCAGTGTTGTACACGCCTGACAGTGTTCGTTATCTCGAAGGGCGCGGTTTGCCGGTGGGCCTCTTTAATGAAGCCACCTATGAAGACCACGTGCTTGAGCTGCCGCCGACGTTCAGCCTGACGCTGATGTCCGATGGCATTCTGGATCTGTTGCCAGAACCCACGCTCAAAGAAAAAGAAGCTGCTTTGCCCCAACGGGTGAAGTCGGCGGGCGGCAGCCTGGATGGTCTGCGGCAAGTGTTTGAATTGGCCACGCTAGGGGAGATGCCGGATGATATCGCCCTGTTGGTGTTGAGCAGGAATCTTTAATGAGTACCGGTAGAATCCAGTTCGCCGAGCAGGACGGCACCTTCGTCCTGAAATTCGTCGGTGAAGTTCGCCTGACCCTGTGTTCGGCGTTGGATGCGACTATTGAGAAAATCTTCACCGCGCTGAATTTCAACGCGATCGTGATCGATTTGACCGAAACCCGCAGCATCGACAGCACCACGCTTGGTTTGCTGGCCAAATTGTCGATCCTGTCGCGGCAAAAGGTCGGCCTGCTGCCGACTGTCGTGACCACCCACGATGACATCACCCGTCTGCTGCAATCGATGGGGTTTGAGCAGGTGTTCAACATCGTCAACCACCCGGTGCCATGCCCGGAGTGCCTGGACGACCTGCCGGATCAGGATCAGTCGGAAGAAGTGGTGCGGATCAAGGTGCTGGAAGCGCACAAAATCCTCATGGGCCTGAACGATTCCAATCGCGAAGCGTTTCATGACCTGGTGAATGCCCTCGAGCGGCATTGATAGTTTGAGCTGAGGGTAGGGCGGCTGGCCCTATCGCGAGCAGGCTCACTCCTACAGGGTTCTTCATTAGCCACATAATCGCGATCACTCCACAGATCCCTTGTAGGAGTGAGCCTGCTCGCGATAGCTTCCGCAAGAACACCGAATATTTCCCAGCCATAAAAAAGGGCGAACCCTCACAGGTTCGCCCTTTTTGCATTTCAAACAATCAAATCACAGCTTGGCCTGCAACAGCGCCTCAAGCTTTTCTTGGTCGCGAGCAAACTGACGGATGCCTTCAGCCAGTTTCTCGGTGGCCATCGCGTCTTCGTTGGACAACCAGCGGAATTGCGCTTCGTTCAGGCTCTGACGGGCTTCACCGGCGTGGCCTGGGGCCAGTTTGCGCTCCAGCTTGCCGTTATCCGCTGCCAGTTTGTCGATCAGATCCGGGCTGATGGTCAGTCGGTCGCAACCGGCCAGTTGTTCGATCTGATTGAGGTTACGGAAGCTCGCGCCCATGACCACGGTCTTGTAGTCATTGGCCTTGTAGTAGTTGTAGATGCGCGTGACCGACTGTACGCCCGGATCATCGGCGCCGGTGTAGTCGTTGCCGTTGGCCTTTTTATACCAGTCGTAGATGCGGCCCACGAACGGCGAAATCAGGAACACGCCGGCGTCGGCGCAGGCTGCGGCCTGAGCGAAGGAGAACAGCAGGGTCAGGTTGGTCTGAATGCCTTCTTTTTCCAGCACTTCAGCAGCGCGGATGCCTTCCCAGGTCGAAGCGATCTTGATCAGTACGCGGTCGCGGCCAATGCCGGCCTTGTCGTACAGCTCGATCAGGCGATGCGCGCGCTTGAGCACGGCGTCTTTGTCGAACGACAGGCGTGCATCCACTTCGGTGGAGATGCGGCCCGGGATCACTTTAAGAATTTCCTGACCTACCGCGACGCCAAAACGGTCGCTGGCCAGGCCGACATCGCCCTTGCAGTCGCTGACGCAAGCGTTCAGCAGCTCGGCGTAGCCGGAAATGGCCGCGGCTTTTAGCAGCAGGGAAGGGTTGGTGGTGGCGTCGACCGGTTTGACTCGGGCGATCGCTTCGAAGTCGCCAGTGTCGGCCACTACGGTGGTGAATTGTTTGAGTTGTTCCAGCTTGGAAGTCATGGGCGTGCTCTATCCTATGGGTCTGATGACATTACCCGAGCGCTGACGGTCACTCAAGGGCGTGGACGTGTATCGATGGCCCCTGCGGCAACAACCTGAAAACGATTGTTTGAAAGGTGGGGCGGGCTATCGATGAATACGATGCCAAAACAGCGCACAGGTTCAAAGCAACCGACCTGCGTACAGATCGGTTGCGCACGGACTACTCAGCGTTCAACAAAGATTCAACCGACAATCGCGCCGGTTTCGGCTGACCGTCAGAGGTCAACAGGCCGAAGTTCTTCTCGCGATCGTTACTGCCGGAATCACTGTTCTTCCATTCATAGATAGACGTCAGCGGGATCTGCAGTTTTTTAACATCGCCAATAAAGGCGTTGATCTTGCTCGCCTGACCATCGGCGCCACCATTAGAGCTGAGCGCTGAGACACCCCACTCACTGATTACCCCCGGCAAATGAAAGTTCTGCTGAATGAATGCCTGCGCGCTGCTGATCTGCGCTGCAGTCATGCCATACGGGTGATATGACACCGCGCTCAGGCATTTCGGGTATTCGCTGACGATGCGGTTCAGCGCCACGGTGGATGCAGAACCGGCGGTCGGCGGCCGCGCGAAGCCATAACCCACCAGTGGCGTCGCCGGCGGCTTGCCTTGCAACGTCTTGCACACCGAACTCATGAACGGCACGAACGTCGTGTCGAAATTGCCCGTCGGCCAGTAGGTCGGCAAATCTGGCTCGTTCCACAGCTCAATCGCCACCAGTTGCGCGCTGTAGGACGTTTCCAGGCTTTTCACGGCATTGGCGAACGCTTCGCCCGCCGTCGTCAGTTCGCTGCCTGACGAGGCAGGCAACGGCTTGATCGCGCGCACCGTCAACAGCACCGGCAACCCCGCCGATCGCGCCGCCGCAAAAGCAGCGCTGACCTGCTGTTGATAGGCCTTGGCGCTCAGGCTGTCGCTCCACACACCGAAGCGCACAAAACTGAACCCGGCGGCTTTGATCTGCGCGGCATCGGCGGCGGTGAAGTTCTGGATCTTCACCTGCACGCCGACGGTCTTGGCGGGGAGGTTAGGGAACAGCTCACTGGCGTGAACCTGACTGGTGGCACCGAGCAGCGCCAACGTCAGCGCGCCAAGTTGTTGCAGAGGTGTCGATTTCATGTCTGCTCTCCCGAAGAGAAGTGACAACTACGAATAATGATCTCTTTTCTCAATTTTCGAGTGAGGTGATGGCACTTAGTGCGCGAATGTTATTTTTTGTCGGAAAACAATCAGCCGAAAATCACAGTTATTTTTAGTCCGCTAATAGTGGTTGGGCGCCTTTAAAACGCTGTGGTACTTAATGCTCCAGTACTAACAGGGCGATTCTATTTCTGAGTGCAGAAAGATCCACAGGGTTCATTGCAATCCTTTGGCATGTTGGCCGTTTGACATTACCCGGGAAAGTAAAACCTTGTTCAGAAAGATCCTTGTTGTGTGCGTGGGCAATATTTGCCGCAGTCCGACGGCAGAACTGTTGCTGCGTAACGCGCTGGCCTCGTCAGCGATCACCGTCACCTCCGCAGGCCTTGCGGCGCGGGTCGGCGAGGGTGTCGAAGCGTCGGCGCGTCAGGTGCTCGAAGATCACGGCCACAGCGCCGAAACGTTCAAGGCTCGGCAACTGACATCTGACATCGTCAATGAATCAGACCTGATTCTGGTCATGGAAAAAAAACACGTTAATCAAGTACTGAAGATTGCCGCGCACGCGAGGGGCAAAGTGTTTCTGCTTGGCAAGTGGCAGAGCGAGCGCGAAATACACGATCCGTATCGTCAAGGTAAAGCCGCTTTTATCCATGCGCATGCATTGATTGAAGATGCAGTTAGTTCATGGGCGCAGCGCCTCGGGCATTGACGAATATTCTTCAGAACAGTGAATGGTAAGAACAGACTTATGCAGTTACCGTCCGTAATCGGCACCCGTGACAATGATCAAGACAGCATTGATCTGCTCGGCATCTTTGGCAGCCTGATCGATCAGAAATGGTTGATTGGCGCGCTCACCGGCGCGTTTATGGTCACCGGCATTGCCTATGCGGTTTTGGCCACGCCGGTGTATTCGGCGAACGCGCTGGTGCAGGTCGAACCGAAAAAGAACGACATGCTCGGTTTCTCCGACCTCAACAGCATGCTCGGCGGCCAATCGCCGTCGGTGACTGAGATCGGCATCATCAAATCCCGCGCAGTGATCGGCAAAACCGTCGACGACCTGCGCCTCGACATCGACGTCAGCCCCAACACCTTTCCGCTCATCGGCGGTTTTCTCGCCCGGCGTTATCGCGGCGAAACCGACACCAGCGTCGCCGCGCCGCGTTTCGGCCTGAACAGCTACGCCTGGGGCGGTGAGCGGCTGGAGTTTGCCCGGCTCAATCTGCCAAAAGAACTGCTCGGCAAAAAACTCACGCTGATCGCTGGCGAACAACATCGTTTCCAGTTGCTCGATGACAACGACAACCTGCTGGCTGAGGGCGCGATGGGCGAAGCCTTTGCGCAGGATGGCGTGGAAGGCTTGATCACTCAATTGCAGGCCAATCCCGGCACGCGTTTCGAAGTGGTGCGCAATCCGCGCATCGTGACGATTCAGGGTTATCAGGATGCGCTGGATATTTCCGAGCAAGGCAAAGAGTCGGGAATCATTCGTCTGGCCCTCGCCAGTGCCGACGCGCCTGAAGCGGTGAAGATTCTCAACAAGATTGCCTCGCTCTACGTCGAGCAAAACGTACGCCGTACCTCGGCGGAAGCGGCGCAGAGTCTGGCCTTCCTGCAAAGCCAGTTGCCGCAGGTCAAACGTGATCTGGCCAAGGCCAGCGATGCCCTCAACGCCTATCAGACCCACGGCAAAACCGTGAACATTTCCCTGGAAACGCAATCGGTGCTCGGTCAGTCCGTCGCGCTGGAAACGCGGATTTCCGAGCTGAAAATGCAGCAGGCGGAGATGGATCGCAAGTTCACCAAACAGCACCCGGCCTACCGCGCGTTGATGAGCCAGATCGGTGAATTGACCCAGCAGCAGAAGTCGCTGGAAGGCAAAGTCCAGGACTTGCCGGCCACCCAGCAAGAACTGCTCAACCTGACCCGCGATGTCGAAGTCGCCTCGCAGATCTACACGCAGTTGCTCAACAAATCCCAGGAGCTGGACATCGTTCGTGCCGGTGCGGTGGGCAACGTGCGTCTGGTCGATACGGCGGACGTCGACCTGACCAGCCCGGTCAAACCGAAGAAAGCCTTGATCGTGTTGATCGCGACATTCTTCGGCGCCTTCGTCGGTGTGGCGTTGGTGCTGCTGCGCAAATCCCTGAGCCGTGGGCTGGAAGGCCCCGAAGCCATCGAGCAACTCGGTTTGCCGGTGTACGCGTCGATTCCCTACAGCGCGCTGCAACAGGAAGAGGACAACAAAAAGGGCCGCGCCCGCGATGGCGTCGACAAACCGGCGTACCTGTTGGCGCTGCGCAATCCGACCGATCTGTCGATCGAGTCGATCCGCAGCCTGCGCACTTGCCTGCACTTCGCCGGGCTCGATTCGACCAACAACCGCATCATGATTTCCGGGCCGAGCCCGCAAGTCGGCAAAACCTTCGTCTCGTCCAACCTCGCCGCAGTCATGGCCTTGAGCGGTCAGCGCGTGGTGCTGATCGATGCCGACATGCGCAAAGGGCATCTGCACAAAACCCTCAACACACCGATCAGCAACGGTTTGTCCGACCTGCTGGTGAAGCGCTGCAGCATCGATCAGGCGATCAACAAAGTTGAAGTCGACAACCTGCATTTCATCAGCCGTGGTCAGGTGCCACCGAATCCTTCCGAGCTGTTGATGCACGCGAACTTCCGCGAATTGCTCGCGCAACTCAGCGAGATGTACGACGTGGTGATCATCGATACGCCGCCGCTGCTGGCGGTGACCGATGCGGCGATTGTCGGCCGTGAAGCGGGCATCAGCCTGATCGTCACGCGCTTCGGGGTGAACCCGGCCAAAGAGATCGAGCTGACCATCCGCCGCTTCGCGCAGAACGGTATCGAGTTGAAAGGCGCGGTGTTCAACGGCGTCGAGAAGCGTGCCGCGAGCTACTACGGCAACGGCGGCTACGGCTATTACAACTACGAATACGCGTCCGACAAATCCTGAGTTTTGGCGATTGTCCTTTCCTGTTTGAAGTGGGTGAGTTGTGAAAAAAATACTGCACGTGGCAGAGACGATCAAAGGTGGCGTCGCAACCGTTATTCGGACGATTTCGGCGTCGCCGGAAGGCGATGCGGCCGACTATGAGTTGGTGTATCTGGTGCCGGAGGATCAGGCCAAAGAACTGCACGGCATCGGCGCGCAACAGATCCGCACCTTCCCGCGTACCGGGCGCAATGTGCCGTCGTTGCTGCGTTTCGCCTGGCGTCTGACGCAAGTGCTGCTCAAGGAAAAACCCGATGTGGTGCATTTGCACAGCACCTTTTCCGGGGTGATTGGCCGCTGCGTCTGCGTGCTGTTGCGTCCGTGGCGCAAGCCGAAAATCGTCTACTGCCCGCACGCGTTTTCGTTCCTGATGGAAAGCTCGCCGATCAAGCAAAAGGTCTATGCGTGGATCGAGCGCGTGCTGCAAAAAGTCACCGACGTGATCATTTGCGTCAGCCAGTACGAGCTCGATAAAGCCGCGCGCTTCGGCATCGAGCGCAAACGCATGAAGCTGATCTACAACGGCATTCATCACAAAGACGACGCGCCGAAAGCCGCGAGCCCCGAGCCGATTCATCTGCTGTTTGTCGGCCGTCTCGATTACCAGAAAGGCTTCGACGTGCTGCTCAAGGCCTTCGCCAACGTGCAGCGCAACGATCTGAAATTGACGGTGGTCGGCAGCGCGGTGAATGAGGATTCAGTCGAGTGTCCGCCGATGGATTCGGTCGAATACCTGCCGTGGGTCACGCCGAGCGAAGTGCAGGCGCTGTACCAGAAAGCCGATGCGCTGATTGTGCCGAGTCGCTGGGAAGGTTTCGCCATGGTGCCGCTGGAAGGCATGGCCATGGGGCTACCGGTGATCGCCAGCAATTGCACCTCGCTGCCGGAACTGGTCACGCACGGCGTGTCGGGCTACGTGTTTCCGTCCGGTGATCACCAGGCGCTGGCCGATGTGCTCGCGCAAATCCAGAAGCCGCGCTTGCTCGATCTCGGCAGCGAAGGGCGCAGCATCGTCCGCGAGCGTTTCAGCGCCGCGTTGATGATTCGCCAGACCTACGACCTGTATCGCGCTCCCACTTTTTAAGTAGAACTCAAGCATATGAACGTAACGATTTTGCATGGCTACAGTGCGTCCAACTCCGGTGACGGCCTGCTCGTCGATCTGGCCATTGCCTTGGTGCAGCGCAACTTTGGCGACGACACCGCGATCAGCGTGGTCGCCTCCGATCCGGATTCTTTCAGCTATCTGCCGCACCCGCGTTTCGACGCGCCGGTCATGGCGGCCAAGGGCCTGGGCCGGGTCAAGCAAGCGGTGTTTCTCAATCAGTCCTACGCCGGGTTGGCGGAGCTGTTGCAGAAAACCGATCTGATCGTCGGCGTTGGCGGCGGCTACATGCGCTCGAAAAGCGCTTTCGAACACATCAAGTTGAAGCTCGGTCACGCCAAGCAACTGGAAACCGCGATCCTCAGCAAAGTGCCGTCGGTGTACCTGCCGCAAAGCATCGGCCCGTTCCATGGCGAGAGCAGCAAAATCGTCGAGCACTACGCCAATGCCGATGCGGTGTTCGTGCGTGACAACCGTTCCTCGGCGATTTTCGACGCTTGCGAAAACGTCTACCGCGCGCCAGATCTGGCGGTGCAGTCGTTGGCGAGCAAGATCCTTCAGCAACCGAAATTCACCCGTTGCGCCGCATCGCCAGCCACGGTGTGCGTAGTGCTGCGCAAACCGCCGGAGTGGAGCAAGGACAAGAAGGTCGCCTACGTCGCCAATCTGAAGCTGCTGCTGCAACGCCTGAAGCAAAAAAGCAAAGTGGTCTGCGCCGTGCAGAGCGCGGTGCGTGGCAACGATGACGGCGCGTTTTATCGCGAACTGGGCATCACTGAAGACCTGCTGTCGTTGAAGGCGACCATCGCCAAATATCAGCCGGATCTGGTGATCTCTGTGCGCCTGCACGGCGCGATCGAATCGCTGCTGTCCGGCGTGCCGGCGTACCACATCAGCTATGAGCGCAAAGGCTTCGGCGCCTATCAGGACATGGGCGTCGAGGACTGGGTGATCAATGGCGGTGACATCGATGTCGACACCATCATCAACACGGTTTACGCGCCAAATGCGCTGTCGAATTTCGGCCAGCGCCTGACCGATACCTGCCGTGAAATCGAAGCGAAAACCGTGGCCATGGACGAGATCATCAAGGGTGTCGTTCGATGATATTTCGGCTACTGCTTCGCGGCGGAGCCTTGGGCGCGAAGTTTTTGCTGGTGTTGGCGATCACCCATTACCTCGGTTATGAGGCGCTGGGTTTTTACGGCGTGGTGGTCGCCGCATCGTTGATCGCCTCGAAGTTTTACAGCGTCGGTTTCAGTTCCGAGATCAATCGCTTGATCAGCGTGGGCGGCAGTTCGCGCCGCGTGGTCGACAAGGTTTTGCTGTTGTACCTGGCGGTGGGACTGGTGCTGTCGGTGGTGACGGTGCTGATTTATTCACTGTTCCAGACCGTTGAAGCGACGGCGACGCTGATCCTCTGCGTAACCCTGGTTTTGCTCACCGAGCACCTGTCGTTCGAGATCAACTCGTTCGTGTTTTCCGCACAAAAAGCCACGGCCGGCGCATTGCTTTTCTTCATCAAGACCGGTCTGTGGGCGGTGTTGGCGGTGGGCGGGATGATGCTCGGCTGGGTGTCGGGGATCGCCAGTGTGTTGTGGTTGTGGGTCGCGGCGAATGTGCTGGTGATTGTCGCCGGATACTTGATTGTGGTGAACGTGCACAAGGGCCGCGAGAGTTCGACGCTGGCAACGGGCGCGGTGTGGAAGGCCGGGTTGCCGTTCTATCTCGGCACCGGTTTGATCGCGCTGAGTCAGTACGCCGAGCGTTTCCTGATTATCGATCTGGAGCCCTACGCCAGCCTCGGCAAATATGTGTACGCGTGGTCGGCGGCGAACACCTTGCAAGCCTTGTCGTACGCGGTGGTGGCGGTGGTCGGCATTCCGGTGTTGGCCAAGCGGTTTCAGGCCGATCAGCAGGCGTTTTCGGTCAAGCAGTTGTTCGTCAACAAATGGGTGATGCGTTCGCTGGTGGTGTCGGCGGCGGTGGCGGTGGCGATTTATCTGTTCTTCAACGTGGTGCTCGATTACGTCGCCACCAGCGTGCCGCGTCCGGACAATGCGATTCTTGGCGTGTTGATTTTTTCCTTCGCTTTGCGGGCGATTGGCGACATCGTCTGGGGCGGTTTGATTGCCTCGAAAAACAGCCGTGTATCGCTTGCCAGCGCGGCGATCTGCCTGCTGGTTTCGGTGCCGGTCAGCTATGTGTTGATCAAGCACTATTCGATTTATGGCGCGGCATGGGGCAATGTTTTCGCGATCATCGTGCAGCTCGGCGTTATTGCCGTTTTGACGCGCGTGACCGCTGCGAAAAAGGCTGCCGTGTCATGGGCCTGAAGCTGCCGTGCATCGAGTTTCGCGGCAAGCGACTCGATTCGTATGTGTCGTTCCTGATTCTGTTTACCGGGTTGTTTTTGTCGGTGGCCATGCCGCTGTTGATTCCTCGCGATCCGGGGCCGGATGCGATGACCTTGTGGTCGTCCTACGCGCGCGCCGACAACTGCAACTTCTGGAATCCGTTCTCGCCGGATCGCTCATCGTACGAGTGTTCGGCGTTCCTGCTGCGTCCCACCGGGATCAACCTGACCAATGCCTGGGCCTACGGCATGTTCTGCAATTTCTTCCTCACGGCGATTCCGGTGGTGGTGTTTCGGCGCATGCCGTTGGCGATCTTCGGCACCCTGTGCCTGTGGGGCATCGTCCGCTCGTTTTTCCTTGAGAATCTGACCAAGGAAATCATCGTGTCGGTGGCGGTGTTGAGCATTTTGCTCAGCTCGCTGACGCGCAAATATCGTGGCGGATTCTTTCTTTCAGCGGTGATCTACGGCGTGCTGATCCGGCCGTACTGGATTCTGTTTTCGCTGTCGTGGGTCGGCGTCTGCGTGATGAAAAAGTACGTATCACGCACGACGTTCTTTCTGATGTTGTTCCTGTTCTACCTGGCGGTGGCCATGGCGATTCAACTGGCGCTGGGCTTCCCGGTGTCGTCGATTCGCGCCAGCAACAACGAACTGCGCACGGCGGGCGAGGAGGGCTCGAAGTCGCTGATCGTCTCGTGGCTCACCGGCAGCGACTTCGTTTCGCAGGCGCTGGACTCGATGATCATCTTCTTCCGTTTGTCGTTCCCGGTGGAGCTGATTCTGCTGTCCGGGCCGGGGCAGGTGATCTTCGTGGCGTTGATGATCATGACCGCGCTGCTGCTGTTCAAAGTCATCACTTCGACCGATTACAAAGGCGCGCCGATCCAGACCAAACCCAAGGAACTGATCGCGATTCCGCTGGCGTTTCTGTTGGTGCAGGGTTTGTTCGAGCCTGACTTCGGCTCTTTCGCCCGGCACTTTTCGATGGTGGTGCCGGTGCTGTTCGTAGGGCTGGGCTTGATGCTGCGGGCGAACAAACCGGTGCAGGTTGAATCAAGAATTCTGAATTGAGGCAGGTGCTTTATGTCGAGCAAGAAAAAGTCCCTGGAGATTGAAACCCTGCGCGGTCTGGCGTGCCTGCTGCTGGTGCTTTACCACGTCATCGGGCCGTTGGGCGGCGGCTTGAAGATCGATATCGGCTCGCCGTTCCGGGTGATCGCCGACTCGATGGTGTACGTGCGCATGCCGCTGTTCACCTTTATTTCCGGGTATATCTATTCGATCTACAAAATCCGTGGCAACGACTTTTCCGCGTTTTTCAGCGGCAAGGTGCGGCGCCTGATCGTGCCGTTGTTTTGTGTCGGTGTGCCGTTTTCGGTGCTGCAAGCGGTGGGACCGGGAGTGAACAAGGACGTCGGCGTGATCGACGCGTTGCTGTCGTTCTGGGTGCCGATCAACCACTTCTGGTTCTTGCAGGCGGTGTTCATCATTTTCATGTTCGTCGGGCTGCTTGAGTGGCGCGGGATGCTGCGTTCGGCGACGCGCTTGTATGGGTTGTTCGCGTTTGCGGCGCTGTTGTTTTTGCTGCCGCCGTTCAAGCTTGATGCGTTCGGGATTGACGGCGCAATTTATTTGTTGCCGTTTTTTGTCGCGGGGATGATTGGCCAGGAGAATGTCGAGGCGTTGAAGCAGAGGTTCGCGATGATCGGGCCGGTGGTGTTTGTGCTGATTTCGCTGACGTTGCTGTATGTGGCGGCGCTGGATCGTGAGCTGATTGTTGATCGCCGTAGCTTGATCGGTTTGACGGTGGGGTGTGTGTCTTGCTTTGCGTTGTTGTCGAGTGGGATTCGCTCGAAGGCGTTGACGTGGTTGGGTGGGTATTCGTATGCGATTTTTCTGTTTCATGTGCTGTTTGCGGCGACGTCGCGGGTGGTGCTGGGGCGGTTGGGTGTGAAGGATGAGAGCCTGCTGGTGTTGGGTGGGTTGAGTGGTGGGTTGCTGGGGCCGGTGGTGTTGTCGATGGTGTTCAGCCGGTTTAATTTCACCTCGGTGTTGTTTCTTGGTGAGCGTGCGGCGGTGAAGAAACCTGTGGCGGTCATTGCCCCGGTGGTGCCGGTTCAGAATAGCTAAGAGCTTCGCGAGCAGGCTCGCTCCCACAGTGGATATCGAGATCTCCTGTAGGAGCTGCGGCACGCTGCGATCTTTTGCTGTTGCTTCTAAAGATCAAAAGATCGCAGCGTGCCGCAGCTCCTACAGGGGGATTTGGGTATGACGCCGATCCAGTGTGGGAGCGGGCTTGCTCGCGAAGGGGCCTTACGGACGGAAGGAAATTTTGCATGTTGGCAGTGAATGACGCTCAACCCGTTGCAGCGTCGGTGGTTGAGGTGGGTGATGCGCGTGAGCGTTTTGCCCAGTGGCGTGAGGGCAAGGCCGGCAAGGTGTTGTCGGTCTCGGTGATCGGCGACAGTTACAGCGCCGGGCAAGATTTCTATCTGAACAAACTGGTGCAGCGCGTGGCCGGGGAAGTAGGTTTTGCCGGGCCCGGCTATATCGGCTTCAACCATGGCGCCGCGCTCGGCGGCACGCATTTCAAATACACCCGCAGCAGTGAAAAATACTTCGGCGGGGACTGGACGGTTTCAGGTCTGGGCCAGGCGAGTCCGGACAGCCGCACGGTGAAGGGCCGGCCAGGTGCATGGCTGCAAGTCGACGCCAGCCCGACACCTGCGATCAACACCGCCGTCACTCAGGCTAAATTGCTTTACCTGGGCAATGGCGAACCTGCCGAGATCCGCTATCGCTGGTCACCCTCAGAAGATTGGCAGCCGATGACGTTGGCAGGTTCTGGCGTTCAGGAAGCAGTACTTTCGGGTATTCCGGCAGCAGCAGACTGGTCATTCAAACTGGAAGTCGTGAAAGGCGCGCCAACCCTGTTTGGACTGTGGATGAGCAACGATCAGAACGGCGTGCGCGTCTCGAAACTCGCAGCGTCCGGCGCTGCATCCGCTGACTTCTATCACAACGATGCGCAATGGCAGACCCAGTGGAAAGCCGCTGTGTCGAAGATCCCTGCCGATGTTTATCTGATCATGCTGGGTGGCAATGATCAGGGGTTTGGCGTGAAACCCGCGCAGTATCTGCAGAACGTTCAAGGTCTGGTGGGCATGCTTCGCGAGATTCAACCGGCGGCGAGCATCAACCTGATCATGCGCCAGGACACCACGCGTTCGAGCGCTTATCCGATGTCGGCGTATGCGCAGGTGCTTGAGCCTTGGGCGCGGGAGCAGGGTTTCGGTTACGCCAATCTGCAATGCGCGTTTGGCCCGGACGTTAAGCGCTACGCTGCTGCGATGATCGGCCCGGACAAGATTCATCCGCTGCCGGCCACGGGCGGGAAGGTGATTGCGGATTACTTTTATGGCTGGATCACTGGCGCCAACAATCGCTGCGACGCCCCAAAATGATCGTTCCCACGCTCTGCGTGGGAATGCATCCTGTGACGCTCTGCGTCATTCGGCGTAGGGACGCGGAGCGTCCCGGGCGGCATTCCCACGCGGAGCGTGGGAACGATCAGCACGCAGAGCGTGGGAACGATCAGGTCAGTCTTGCGTGAAGGCGTCGACTTGTTCGAGCAATTCCGCAAGCTTCTGCGGCATCAACCGTGCATCACAACGGGTTTCCACGTTGATGATGATCGCCGGGTCGTTGCAGCAAATCCGCACGCGGAAGCGCCAGTCGCTGAAGATCACTTTCAGCCCATCACTGTCATCCATCTCCAGCGCCTGCTCGCCATAGCGCTTCTTCAAATGCGCGAGCAGCGGATACGGATCGCGCAGCGGCCGGCGGATATCCCCGGACGCCGGGAACACGCCAATCCGCTCCACCAGCAAAATCGTGCCCAGCCAGGTTTCGTTGGCGCTGGGCAACGGCTGATGGCGTGACAACCAACTCATCACCCCGAGGTTGCCCACCTCGCGTTCAATCTCTACGGAATGTTGTGCAATGTTCATGGTGGCCTGCCTGAAATGAATAGGAGGGAGCCGTCTCAGCGGCCCTTGAGGTAGACGTTTTCGTAGCAGAAATTGGTCGCCTGCAAGTAACCCTCGGCGTCGCCGCAGTCGAAGCGCAGGCCCTTGAATTTGTAGGCCAGCACACAACCGTTCTGCGCCTGTTTCATCAGCGCGTCGGTGATCTGGATTTCGCCGCCCTTGCCCGGTTGGGTGTCGGCGATCAGGTCGAAAATATCCGGCGTGAGGATGTAGCGACCGATGATCGCCAGGTTCGACGGTGCGTCTTGCGGCGCCGGTTTTTCCACCATGTTGTTGACGCGGTAGATGCCGTCGGAAATCAGCTCGCCGGCGATGACGCCGTACTTGTGGGTCTGGTCGGCCGGGACTTCCTGAATCGCGACGATCGAGCAGCGGAATTTCTTGTACAGCTGAATCATCTGCGTCAGCACGCCGTCGCCTTCAAGGTTCAGGCACAAGTCATCGGCCAGTACCACGGCAAACGGCTCGTCGCCAATCAACGGACGGCCGCTGAGGATCGCGTGGCCGAGGCCCTTCATTTCCACCTGACGGGTGTAGGAGAAGGTGCAGGTGTCGATCAGCTCGCGAGTGCCGGCCAGAAACTTCTCTTTTTCGGTGCCGCGAATCTGGTGTTCGAGTTCGTAGCTGATATCGAAATGGTCTTCCAGCGCACGCTTGCCCCGGCCGGTGACAATGGCCATGTGTTGCAGGCCAGCGTCCCGTGCTTCTTCAACGGCGTATTCGATCAACGGCTTGTTGACGATCGGCAGCATCTCTTTCGGCATGGCTTTGGTGGCCGGCAAGAAACGCGTGCCGTAGCCGGCAGCGGGGAACAAACATTTACGAATCATAAAAGTATCCTGGACAGTCATGGAACACAGGCGACGCATGCAGGCCATAACTTCGGTCTGCAAGTTTCAATGATGATTGAAGGCTTACTTTAATACCTGAGTCAGGTTATTAATGGCAATTGTTCATGAGGATGAAACCCGACAATGTTATGAGATGTCGGTGAGTGCGTGATTAGTTATTTTTAGTCGGTATCTGTTGATAGTGATTCGTGCACTTGCAGTGCTAATAAGTAGCGGGCAATACAGTGTGACCTGCAAAAATATTTATTGCCAGTCATTGAACTAGTTTTGTTTTCGGTTGTTGTCGTTCGTTTGTGTGGATTGCGACACATATCCATGCAGTCGGGCTTGACACGCTACTTGGCATTAATCAAATGACGGATCGCGCCATGAAGATTCTCGTGACCGGCGGTGCCGGCTATATCGGTTCGCATACCACACTTGCGTTGCTGGAAGCAGGTTATGAAGTTGTTGTGCTGGATAATCTTTGTAACAGCAGTGATGCGGCGTTGCATGCCGTAGAAGCCATCTGCGGCAAGAGTGCCTGGATGATTCGCGGCGATGTCTGTGATCGGGCCTTGCTCGACCGGATTTTCCGCGAACACAACATTGAGGCCGTGCTGCATTTCGCCGGTCTCAAGGCCGTGGGCGAAAGCGTGCGCAAGCCGCTGGAGTACTACGAAACCAACGTCAGCGGCAGCATCACGCTGTGTCAGGCGATGGCGGCGGCGGGGGTGTTTCGTTTGGTGTTCAGTTCGTCCGCCACGGTGTACGGCGAACCCGAGCAAATGCCCATTCGCGAAGATTTTCCTACCGGCAATCCGACCAATCCCTACGGCCAGTCCAAGTTGATCGTCGAGAACGTGCTGCGCGATTTGAGCCAGGCCGAACCGCGCTGGAGCATCGCCTTGCTGCGCTACTTCAACCCGATCGGCGCCCACGACAGCGGGCAGATGGGCGAAGACCCCAACGGTATCCCCAACAATCTGGTGCCTTACATCAGTCAGGTCGCGGTCGGCAGCCTTCAAGAGCTGTCGATTTTCGGTAACGACTACCCGACGATCGATGGCACCGGGGTGCGCGATTACATCCACGTCGTTGATCTGGCCGATGGGCATTTGAAAGCATTGCAATCGATTGCCGGACGCACTGGCATTCATACCTGGAACCTCGGCACCGGCGACGGCTACAGCGTCCTTCAAGTGCTACATGCCTTCGAACAGGCCTGCGGGCAACCGGTGCCGTACCGGATGATGCCGCGTCGTTCCGGCGATATTGCCGAGAGTTGGGCCGACGCCTCCAAGGCTGCCAAAGAACTTGGCTGGAAAGCCACGCGCAGTTTGCAGGACATGGTCACCGACACGTGGCGGTGGCAATCCACGCATCCCAATGGTTACTTGGGATGATGGCCATTTAAAGTCCAATGTTATTTTCAGTCAGGTTGTTAGATTCCGTCGGGAAATTACACTGGCAATGCCTTTTGCAAGTCCGTAGATATAAACCTGCCGTTCGACTTTTATCAGTTGGGTAAGACTGTGAAAGAACAACGGATCTTGTTCGCGCTATTTGCGGGCTTGAACGCTACCACCTCTAACACACGCCGGTTTTTTAACAGGCTGAATGTTAGAAAGGAGTTGTTATGAAAAAAGTGATGGCAGTTGCCCTGTTGATGATGTTGAGCAACTGGGCTGCCGCCGCTGAAGCACCGCTTACTGCGGTGACCAATGTAGGTGGCAACGTGGCGGCTTCTCAAGCGCCGGCAGCCAGTACTGCAATGGTCGCCAGTGCAGTCGCGGCGTCTAACAGCGGTGGCAGTGCCAACGGCGGTACCACCGGTACAACGGGTACCACCGGTACAACCGGCACGCATAACTAACAGGAAGTTCTGTTAGTGCAGTACAAGGTCGCCCGACGTGAGTCGGGTGACTTTGTTTTTGGATTCGCCCTTGAATAGCGTAGTGCCATTATGACTCGTAGTGTTTATCTTTTAATGTTGGCAAGTCTCGCTTTGCAAGGTTGCATGTTTTCCCCCGGTCAATACCTGAGCACCCAGGACATCACGCGTCAGGGTGCCAGTGAAAGCAGCCGGGTCGAGCTGATTCCGATCACGCCCAAGCTGATTGCCATGAACCGCGCCATGCAGAAACGTGAGTCGCTGCCGGCAGAGTTGTTGGCGACGCCCGCGGAATACCGCATCGGCAACAACGACGTGCTGTACATCACCGTGTGGGATCACCCGGAACTGACCGCACCCTCCGGCGCGCAACAACAGATCGATGCCAACGGCCGCCTGGTGCGCTCCGATGGCACGCTGTACTACCCGTTTATCAAGGAAGTTCAGGCCACCGGCCGGACTATCCAGCAACTGCGCTCGGACATCGAACAACGGCTGTCGGCGTTCATCGCCGAGCCGCAGGTCGATGTCGCGGTGTTGCGTTTCGCCAGCCAGAAAGTCGTGGTCACCGGCGCCGTCACCAAGGCTGGCCCACAAGCGATTTCCACCAACCCGCTGAGCGTGGTCGAGGCGCTGGGCACTGCCGGCATCGACACCAACAATGCCGACTTGTCCGGGCTGCTGCTCAACCGCAAGGGCCGGGTGTATCCGCTCAATCTGGATTCGCTCAATCAAGCGGATTCCGCGTTGCAGAACGTCTACCTCAAGGGCGGCGATCAGCTGTATCTGCCGTACAACGACAACAAGCGCATCTACGTGATGGGTGAAGTCAATCAGCCACGCGCGTTGAGCTTCAAGACCGCGACGATGAACCTTTCCGACGTGCTCGGTTCGGTCGGCGGCTTGAGCCAGACCACCTCCAACGGCAACGCGGTGTACGTCATTCGCGGCGTGGAAAACCTCGATGTCGAGCCGGCAAAAATCTATCAACTCGAAGCCGAATCGCCGACCGCCATGGCGCTCGCTTCGCACTTCGAAGTGCGTCCTCAGGACGTCGTGTATGTCGGCCCTGCCAACGTGACTCGCTGGAACCGTCTGATCAGCCAACTGGTGCCGTCGGCATCGATTGTCGGCACCGGCGCTTCCGCTGCGAAGAACTGGAGCGAATACAGCAACAACAGCAAATAAGGCCGCCCGTTCGTGAAAATACTGAAAATCGGCGTCTGCCTGATGGCGGCCGCGTTGCTGTGCGGCTGTAACCCGCTGATGAGCGCGTCGCTGAACAACTTGAAGGCCGCGGTCGTCGGCCCGGATGAAGTCGAGGTGACGCCCGCCGAAGTGGCCGGGGTCAATTACCCGCAACTCAAACTGACCACGCCCTCCGGCTCCGGCGTTTTGGCGCTGGTGCGCGAGCGCGAGGATCTGCAATTTTGGGTCGCTTCCGGCAAACAAGTGTTGTTGCTGCGCGATGGCCTCGCCGTGCGCAGCATTGGCCTCGGTCTGGAAGGCGATCTCGATGGCACGCGCCTGGCTGACAACTCGCCGTTCAAACGAGGCCTGCATCAAGTGCCGGATGGTTTCACCACGCGGCGCTGGATCGATCTCTACAAGGGCCAGGAAGTGGGGGTGATCGTCAACAGTCGCTTCACCCGCCGCGCCACTGAAACCCTGACCATTCTGGACAAGGACTACGCCGTGCTGCGTGTCGACGAGCAGATCGACGCTCCGGCGATCGGGCTGAGTGCGACCAACCGTTATTGGGTCGATCCGCGTGACGGTTTCATCGTGCAGAGCGAGCAGCAACTCACTTCGCAATTGCGTGTGAAGCTCGTGCAACTGACCCCTGATCGCAGGCATTTGCCGTGAAGCGCCTGAGGGTTTTTTCCGCTTTTTTGCTGTTGATCGCCAGTGCGAGTCAGGCCGCCGTCATTGTCAGCGGCGATGTCGCCAACCCGGGCCCGGTCGAGTTGCCGGCGGGTGGGCGTTTGCTCGATGTGATCAGCGTTGCCGTTCCGAATGCCGAAGGTTATTGGCTGGCGGGCGGCTTGCTGCGCCAATCGTTGATTGAGCAACAGACGCGGCTGAAGGTCGGCGTGCTGTTTGATCTCGATGTGCTGCGGCGCATGGCGTTGCTCTTCGACAGACCGAGCCGGGCGGCGCTGGCGCAGCGTGTTGCCGACGAGGTTCGGCAGATGCCGGTGACCGGGCGGCAGATTGCCGATCTCGATCCGGTGGCGCTGGAAGTCGGCTTCGCCCGCAACATCCGTCTCGACGATGGCGATCGGCTGATCTACCCGACGCGCGTCGATGAGGTGGAAGTGGTGGGCGCGGTTGATGAGCCGTGTCACCTGCCGTATCAGCCGTTGCAGGAAGCTCGCGATTATCTGCAAGGCTGTGCGATTTCCAGCGATGCCGAGGCCGATTATCTGTGGCTGATCCAGCCCAATGGCGCTTCGCAGCGCGTCGGTATTGCGCATTGGAATCGCGAGTCCGGGCACTTTCCCGTGGCCGGCAGCAAGATTCTGGTGCCGCTGAAAAATGATGATCTTGATCCGCCTATCCCTGAGCTGAATCAGCAGTTGGCCGAATTTATTGCCACGCAGCTGGCCGAGGTGGTTCGTTGAAGTTACGTTTTGCAGCTGTGTTGTTATTGCCCTGTGGTCTGGCTCATGCAGAGCCGCGCATTACCCAGAATGACTTCGGCGGCGCCGGTCTGTGGCAGACGCCGACCGCACGCATGGCCCCGGCCGGCGAGTTGAGCGTCAACGCCAACCGCACCGATCCGTACAGCCGCTACAGCGTTTCGTTGCAGCCGCTGGATTGGCTCGAAGGATCGTTTCGCTACACCGCGATCACCAACCGGCCGTACGGCTCGGAGGCCCTCAGCGGCAGCCAAAGCTATAAGGATAAGGCGGTCGACGCCAAAGTCCGGCTGTGGCAAGAGAGCCACTGGGCGCCGGAAGTGGCACTGGGCTTCCGGGATATCGGCGGTACCGGTTTGTTCTCCAGTGAGTTTTTCGTCGCCAACAAACGCTTCGACAATTTTGATTTCAGCGCCGGCATCGCCTGGGGTTACATCGGTAATCGCGGCGACTTCGACAACCCGTTGGGCTTCGCCAGTGATCGCTTCAAAACCCGTCCGGAAACCGAAGGCACCGGTGACGTCAACGCGGGTTCGTATTTCCGTGGCCGGCCTTCGCTGTTCGGCGGTGTGAGCTATCAGACGCCGTGGGATCGTCTTAGCCTGAAGCTGGAATACGAAGGCAACGATTATAAAAACGAGCCTAAGGACAACGAGATCAAACAGGACTCACCGATCAACCTCGGCGCAGTGTTCAAAGTCACGGATTCGATCGACCTCAGCGCGGCGTGGGAGCGCGGTAATACGGCGATGTTTGGGGTGACTTTTCACACCAATTTCGTCAGCCGCAAAGCACCGGCGAAGACCTACGACCCGACCCCGGAACCGCTGCCGGCGAAGGCACCGACCACGTCGATGGAGCAGGTTGACTGGGCCAACGTCTCGCAGCGTTTGCAGCAGAATGCCGGCTACAAAGTCGAGCGCATTGCCCAGCGCGATTCCGAGCTGATCGTGTATGGCGAACAGCAGCGTTACTTCCATTCGTCCAAGGCAGTCGGGCGTGCGAGCCGGATTCTCGATAGCAGCGTCAACGACGATATCGACTGGTTCACCGTGGTCAACAAGCGCTACGACCTGCCCCTGGAAGAAACCAGCGTGCCGCGCCAGACCTTCCGCGAAGTGATCAACAACGAGGAGCCGTTGCAGTCGCTGCACCGCACCACCGAGATCAACCCGGCGATGCCACACAACGAGAAAACCCTCTACAGCGAAGCGCCGCAGCATTTCAGTTACGGCGTTGGTCTGGGCTTCAAACAGAACGTCGGCGGCCCGGATGGTTTGCTCTATCAATTCAGTGCCGATGCCGACGCCGAATATCGCTTCAATCGCAACACTTGGTGGAGCGGTCTGCTCAGCGCCAATCTGGCCAACAACTTCGACAAATTCACCTACGACGCACCGAGCGGATTACCGCGTGTGCGCACGGATCTGCGGCAGTACCTGACCACCTCCGATGTGACCATGCCGCTGTTCCAGGTCAGCCATGCCGAGCAGTTGGATAAAGACCTCTACGGCATGGTGTACGGCGGTTATCTGGAGTCGATGTTTGCCGGTGTGGGCGGGGAGGTGTTGTTCCGCCCGACCGGTGAACGCTGGTCGGTGGGCGCGGATCTGAACTGGGTGCGCCAGCGTGATTTTGATCAGGGTTTGGGTTTGCGTGATTACTCGGTGGTGACCGGGCATATCACCGGTTACACGGATCTGCCGTTTGATACGTTAGCAGCCGTCAGTGTCGGTCGTTATCTGGCGGGGGATTGGGGCGGTACGGTGGATATCTCTCGCGAGTTTTTCAACGGCGTGCGTTTTGGTGCGTGGGCGACGATCACCACGGCCAACAGCGCGGAATACGGTGAAGGTAGCTTCGACAAAGGCCTGTACCTGTCGATCCCGTTCGACGAAATGATGAGCATGTCGACCATGCGCCGCGCCAACCTGGTGTGGGCCCCGTTGACCCGAGACGGTGGCGCCAGACTGAGCCGCAGCTTCCAGCTGCACTCGATGACGGATAGCCGGGAAGGGGACATGTTCTATCGCAACTTCGAGAAAATCACCGAGTAACCCGTGATCTTTGTAGGAGCAGAGCTTGCTCGCGAAAGCGGCGGTACATCCAGCACCGATGTTGCCTGACCCACCGCTTTCGCGAGCAGGCTCACTCCTACACTGATCTGTGGCATTCCCACTATCCAGTGATCAACACAAATCCCCTGTAGGAGCCGAGCTTGCTCGCGAAGGCGTCGGCACATCCAGCACCGATGTTGCCTGATCCACCGCTTTCGCGAGCAAGCCCGCTCCCACAATGATCTGGGGTATTCCCACTATCCCGAGACCCACACAAATCCCCTGTGGGAGCGGGCTTGCTCGCGAAGGCGTCGGCACATTCAACATTGATGTTGCCTGACTCACCGCTTTCGCGAGCAAGCCCGCTCTCACATGGGATATTGGCCGAACCGAAAATCCCGATACCAACCCAAATCTCAGACACAAAAAAGGGGACTTTCGTCCCCGTGCATTTGCGCAACCGGCCTCAGTAAATATCCTTCGACAACAGCGTAAACGGTGTCTTCACCAGGATCTTCAGATCCAGCCACAACGACCAGCTGTTGATGTACTGCAGGTCAATCTCGACACGCTTCTGCATCTTGTCGATCGTGTCCGTTTCGCCCCGGCAGCCGCTGATTTGTGCGAGCCCGGTGATCCCCGGTTTAATCCGGTGACGTGCCATGTAGGCGAGGATTTTCCCCGAGTAGAAGTGGTTGTGCGCCACCGCATGTGGACGCGGCCCGACCAGTGCCATATGCCCTTGCAGCACGTTGAACAGCTGCGGCAATTCATCCAGCGAGGTGCGGCGAATAAAGCGTCCAACCGCAGTAATGCGCGAATCGTTACGGCTGGCCTGTTTCACTTCGCGGTCGTCGTGCACGCTCATCGAGCGGAATTTCCAGACCTTGATCACCTTGCCGTTCCAGCCATGACGATCCTGTTTGAAAAACACCGGCCCCGGCGAGTTGAGCTTTACCGCCAGAGCGATGATCAGCAGGATCGGGCTCAACGCGATGATCGCCAGCAACGCCACGGTTTTCTCAACCAGACTTTTGCTCAACGCAGCGGTAGGGCGACTGGTCAGCGGGCTCTCGTTCAAGTAGATCGCCGGCAGACCATCCACCACTTTTACCGAGTGATTGAGCAGCGTCAGCGCGTTCAGATCCGGCACCCAGACCACATCAACGTTGGCGCCGAGCAAATCGACATACATCGCCTCGATCTGCGCCGCTTCGCACAGCGGCAGCGTGATGTACAAACGGCGGATGTCGTGTGCTTCGATCAGCTCCAGCAACTGCTCCTGAGCGCCAACGACGCGCGGTGCATCCGAGGCCAGAGCGGGCAGGGTGCCGTTGCTCACCAGTCCCACCAGCGGCAGGTTTTCCGAGAGGCTGAGCTTCTTCGCCAAGCCCAGCGCCAGTTCGCCAGTGCCAACGATCAGGGTCTTGTGCTCACTTTTACGCGAGCGCTGGTAGTACTTCGAAAACGCATGCAACGGTGCGTACAAAAACGCTTGGCCGAGGAAGCCGTACACCGCCCAGCTCAGAATCACCTGCCGCGAAAACAACTCATCGGCCTGGCAGACAAACGCGATGCAGGCCAGCGCTGCCATGGTCATCGACCAGCCCATGAACAACCGACCCAACCCGGTCAGGTAGTTGTCGCGTTTGCGATAAACACCGCTAAACGTATAAGCCGGCACCGAAGCCAAAACCGCCAGGGTTGCGCACATCCGGTAATAGAACGCGACGCTTCCAGTGTGCTGTTCAGCCAATACGAACAACAGCGTTACAACGAAGCCCTGCGCCAGCGCCCATTGGCCCCAAAAGGTCAGTCCCTTGAGGCCCGTGCTTCGATTAATACTAAGAGAAAGATCCATACGATATCCCCAAAAGACGTCCATTCAGGTTTCAACAGTTGAAATCCGAGTTGTTAAACAGGCTTATTGTTTTTGTTGTAGCGAGTGTCCTGAGGTAACAACGCCGATAGGTCGAACTGTCGTCAGTCAATAGACTAAGTTATTGGCGATAAGGGTGTCTGACGAGTTCTAACAAGGTGGCACAGTGCCAACTTTTCAATGTTTAAAAGCTGATTGTTAGAAAAGGTCGAATAGCAGGGGGTGAATAAAGGATGTCGTATTTGTTACTGTTGGAGGGGTGGAGGCAGGGGGTGTTAATTAAAGGAGGGAGTTGAAACCAAACAGAGTGCTCTTGTTGTTTTTGTAATCGCACTTTTATCTGTTTATCTGGTCTGGGCGGTCGGCTGTGTTTAGGCGACGACTTCCTGGATGAGGCAATAGCCACGGTTTCTGACGGCACGGAACAGTCGTTCACCCTTACTGGCCATTTTGAACTTGTCTTGCAGGCGGCTCAGGCACATCTCCAGTCCGCGATATTGCTCCGGCTCTCGGCCAATGCTCAGAATCAACTCGTCTCGACTGACAACCCGTTCTTCATGGCTGAGCATTTTTTTGACCAGTGCTGTTTCAAGTCCGGTGAGACTGATCTCGACATCGTCTTTGACCAGTGCGCCTTGATCGTTGTCCAGATGCCAGGTTTCGTTGCCAGGCGTATCGTCAGCATTGGCGGGAATTAGCTCGCCGGTTACCGATGGATTGCTCTGAAAGGGATTAGCGATTTGCGCGGCTCGCCATTCGGATTCGAGGGTGGCGATGATTTTCTGGGTGTCATATTCAATCGTTCGAGCGACGTTCTTTCGACTAACGCTTGGGTATGTGAACTCCATCACGGTCGGGGCGGAAGAGGGCGAAGCTGAACCTTCAATAAACATTTGTGCCTGAGACGTGCCAAATGAATTGAAGCGTTCACTGGACAAAATGCTTTCCAGTTCACGTTGCGACGTTGTGCTATTAGTCACGACAACAAAATATTTTCTTGGGAGGGTTGTACTAGTTTCCATGTCTCTCTCCTGAATACACACCAAAATTGGCTAAAAAGGGTCAATCGGCAGGCGAGCAATGACTTCCTCGGAAGTAATCGATAGGCAGGGTCTGGGCCCAATGATGGCCCTCGATAAGTTCCACTCGATCTGCTGCTATGTTATGGAGTTATTGTTATGGTTAGTGTTGTCGCGCTCATTCAGTCGCTTGATTTCTAATAGGCGTGCAGTACAGATAAAACGATAGCGTTGCATGGGACGATCCTTCGTACGTATGCAAAAGGGATGGCTGCCATTGAATCAGGCAGTCGATATCAGACCCCGCAGCAGGCGATAGCCATGGCCGCGGATGCTCTGAATCGCGTTGGTACCATACATGTCCTTGATTTTTCCACGCAAGCGGCTGATCGATTTCTCCAGCGCTCGAGGGTCGTAGAAATTGGAGTTGAGGCCCATGATGTTGGCAATTTCATCATGGCTCAGAATGTGGTTATGAGTTTGCGCAAAGGCTTCGAGGATCTTCATTTCGGCAAACGAGATATCAAGTTTCTGGCGGGAGCCCATCAGGCAAATGCGCGTCGGGTCGAGTGTCAGATTGATATCGCGTTGCCACTCTTCACTGTTGAAGAACTCGGCAAGCAACTCGGCGCTGTCCTCAGAGAGGGTATTGAGTTTGATACAAAAGTCAGCGCCGGCCAGAAAATACTTGATCTTGTTGAAGGCGCCGCGCCCCGTGATCACCGCACAAATGATCGGCTTCAAGTTGTCGCTGCGAACGCTTTGCACCAGCGCCAAATTGTCTTCGAGGGCCTGAGGGCTGTCGATGACCAGGAAAATGGCGCGATATCCAGAATAATCATTCTGCTGAAATGAACGAGTGTACGCATCGACTTCTAGTGCCATATCGCTACGCACATGCCTGGCCACCAGCGTTCTAAAATGTTCGGCCACGCCACGGGTACGACCCAAAGTGAGAACACCGGGGTCTTCGTTTTGCGGGCGCGGACTTCTAGTCGCTAAGTTCCCAGAGAGCATCATGCATTGACTCGAATTAAGTGCTGACATCGGGATGTTAAAGCACCGGTTCTCATCTGTGACTGACAATTGGTAACATTCACGCGCTTTTTAGACGTGCCTCCCGAGTTTTCTAACAATAATTAAGCTTTTCAAGCTTTTAGTTGATTTTGTCGAGTAGGTGAACTAGCGCTTAGATGGTGGCGATATGCAATGGTGCCACTATTTTGAATCGCTGGCCATCGCTTTGTTAATGTCCAATTGCCATTGTTTGGCCATCTGCGTGAATGTGAGATTCATCACACTTTATTGGCTGGACTAACTTTTTGCCACTCAGCCCCTAAATATTTTCTGCGTAGTTCGTCGTCCGACGATTACTAACATGGCTTGAGTGTGGCATTTCATTAGACCTATTCTTCCGGGATCAAAAGATCGCAGTCTTCGGCAGCTCCTACAGGGGAATGCATTTCAAATGTAGGAGCTGGCGAAGGCTGCGATCTTTTGATCTTTCATTTTGGCCAATTGTTTAATTGCAGATACTCAAGCCCTGAGTGTTATTACCCGGTCGCTCACACGAGCGCTCTGACGGAGGATTAATGGATTTCTGGACTTTTTTCCAGGTGTTGATATTAGGTGCGGTTGAAGGCCTCACCGAGTTCTTGCCCATCTCGAGTACCGGCCACCAGATCATCGTCGCCGACCTGCTCGACTTTGGTGGTGAGCGCGCCATGGCGTTCAACATTATTATTCAACTGGGTGCCATTCTCGCCGTGGTCTGGGAGTTCCGCCCGAAGATCTTCGAAATCATCAAAGGCCTGCCCACTGAGCGCAATGCACAACGCTTCACCGTCAACTTACTGATCGCCTTTCTACCCGCCGTTGTACTCGGCGTGCTATTCGCCGACACCATCCATCATTACCTGTTTAACCCGATCACCGTCGCCGTGGCGCTGGTGGTGGGTGGCGTGGTGATGCTGTGGGCCGAACAACGCAGTCATGTGATCAGCGTCGAGCACGTCGACGACATGCGCTGGTCTGACGCGCTCAAGGTCGGTTTCGTACAGTGCCTGGCGATGATTCCCGGCACCTCGCGTTCCGGCTCGACCATCATCGGCGGCTTGCTTTTCGGCCTGTCACGCAAAGCCGCTACCGAGTTCTCGTTCTTCCTCGCCATGCCAACCATGGTCGGCGCCGCCGTATACTCCGGCTACAAATACCGCGACCTGTTCCAGCCCAACGACCTGCCAGTGTTCGCGCTCGGCTTCGTCACCGCGTTCATCTTCGCGATGATCGCCGTGCGCGGTTTGCTCAAGTTTATTGCCAACCACAGCTATGCCGCGTTCGCGTGGTATCGGATTGCGTTTGGTTTGCTGATTCTGGCGACGTGGGCGTTCGGTTGGGTCAACTGGACGGCGGCAGCGGCGGGGTGAAAGTCAAGCCAGGCGGATCAAACCGCCTGGTTGAAACTGGGGGAGGGCATCAACGCCCTTCAAGCAACTCGGCGGCTTGATCCAGCAACGCCAGCGGATCCTTGGCTTTGTGAATATCCACCGACAACAACTGACGGAATTTACGCGCCCCCGGGAACCCCGTGCCCAGGCCCAGCACATGCCGCGTGATGTGGTGCATCGCGCCGCCGGCCGCCAAATGCTCGGCTATATAAGGACGCAATTGCGCCAACGCCTCAGCCCGACTGATCACCGGCGCCGAACTGCCGAACAACTGCTGATCCACCTCCGCCAGCACATACGGATTGTGATAAGCCTCACGCCCCAACATCACGCCGTCGAACGTCTGCAAATGCTCATGGCAGGCCTCCATCGTCTTGATCCCGCCGTTCAGCACAATCTCCAACTCCGGAAAATCCGCCTTCAACTGCGCCGCCACGTCATAACGCAACGGCGGAATGTCGCGATTCTCCTTCGGCGACAACCCCTCCAGAATCGCAATCCGCGCATGCACGGTAAAACTCGTGCACCCGGCATCGCGGACGGTGCCGACGAAATCGCACAGCTCTGCGTAACTGTCGCGACCATTGATGCCGATGCGGTGCTTGACCGTTACTGGAATTGACACCGCGTCACGCATGGCCTTGACGCAATCCGCCACTAACTGTGGGTGACCCATCAGGCAGGCGCCGATCATGTTGTTCTGTACGCGATCGCTTGGGCAGCCGACGTTGAGGTTTACCTCGTCATAACCGTGCTCTTGCGCCATGCGCGCGCAGGCGGCCAGGTCGAGGGGGACGCTACCGCCGAGTTGCAACGCCAATGGATGCTCGGCTTCGTTGTGACGGAGGAAACGTTCGTGATCGCCGTTGAGGAGAGCGCCGGTAGTGACCATTTCTGTGTAGAGCAGGGCGTTCTTCGACAGGAGGCGTAGGAAGTATCTGCAATGCCTATCGGTCCAATCCATCATCGGGGCAACAGAAAATTTATGATTCATAAAACCTTGATTTTAAAGGCCTGCAGCGTAGTTTCATGCTATTCTTTGTGTACATTTCAGGGGTAGAAATTGCGGTTTCGGTACACCTGGGGTACACGCCGTGTGCATAAAAGGTATGCCTCGGGTACTAGTAAATGAACAGTGAGTGAACACGAGCATGGCTTCTTTTCAACAGCTCCCCAGCGGCAACTGGCGTGTCTTGATCCGAGCCAAAGGCCACAAAACGATTAGCTCTACGTTTACATCCGAGAAACTGGCAAAGGCTTTCGCGAAAGAGAAGGTGCGTCAGCTTGAAGAAATCAAAGCCACTGGCAGGATGGCGGCTCCTAAGGGCTCGACTGTTGGTCATTATATAGACGACTACCTGGTTTACATACAGCCCGGACGAACGCTTCAGCGGAGCGCTCTCTTCATCTACAGTGCCCTGAAGGATCGATTCGGGAAAATCGGGATCGAGCGTCTATCCAAAAGCCACTTGGACGCTTTCATCGAGGTTCGGAAAAAAGAAGGCGTACAAGGTCAGACCATTGCAGGTGATCTCTCTCTCCTATCGACAGTTCTGCGTTACTGCTACGACGTAAAGCATTTGGATGTTGATCGGGATATGGCAGATAAGGCTCGCAAAAGCTTGAAGACTAGTCACAAGCTGAGGATCAAAAGCCGAGAGGTTGAATGTGTTCCAACGCAGTCGGAGATTGACGCGATCATTGGCGTGTTCGCGACGAAGAAACGACAGCAAATCGATATGCCCAAGGTGATTAGGTTTGGGTTGTATACTTCAATGAGACAATCAGAGATATGCAACATCCGCATTGAAGATCTGAGCCATGAATACAAGACTGTAATTATTCGTGATAGGAAGCACCCAGATGAAAAAATGGGTAACGATGAAACAGTGCCCTTGCTACCGTCAGCTTGGGAGATTGTTGAGAAATTTGTTGGGAATCGTAAATCAGGGCCAATTTTCCCATACAACCCTAAGTCTGTGTCGGTTGCCTTCTCGCGTGCCCGGGTCGATGCAGGAATTGTTCGCCCGGTGAGATTTCATGACTTGCGACATAAAGCAATCACTGACTTCTTTGGTATTGGATTGAGCGTGCCGCAGGTAGCTCTGATGAGCGGGCACCGGGACTGGCAAACACTGAAGCGATACACTCACATCAAGGCCTCTGATGTTCATGCTGCTTACAACTCCTTGAGCATTAAACAGCAGGACGCCAAGAATATTAATGAGCAACTCGCTTGGCTTGTTGAGCAGGTAGGGGAGCTGACAGGAGCTCAGGCCTAAAACACAAAAAAAGGGGCCAGCGGCCCCTTTCTCTTATATACACCTTCTGGTGAACTCTTCTTGCCCGGTGTCCATTAATCCGTTAATAAACTCTATTACGGAGATTTTTGGATAGAGGTAGGCGTCTCCAAAGCGAATGGGCTTGGGCCCCTTCCCATGCTTTCTCCAGTACGCCAAAGTTTCTAGCTTCACCTTCGCCAACTCACTGATATCTTCTGCAGTGAAGCATTTGACTTCGTCAGCCATTTTGCTTCTCAAATTGCTAAATCCGCTTTCTTTATGGCATTGAAAAGGCGTAGCTGGGGTGGGTGTGAAGTTGTCTGTCGAAGACATGAGTAAGCTCGTAGTCCGTGAGCGCGCGTACCCTCCTAGTCGTAGCGCCAAATGTTTGATTTGCCGGTTCCATGAGTACTAAGGCGTTGAGAGTGCAGGTAGTGCAGGTAGTGCAGGCGGATCAGGCGATGGCAGTCGTGCTCGAATCGGAAGAGCTCAAACCATCATCACGGTTGTAAAAACTAGGCGACCGATATGTGTGTAGCGTAAGAGTCACTTAATGCTGTCTGCTGCAAAAGTCGAGAGTGCTCGGCCGATACGACCGGATCGCGGCGATATTTTTTGCAGAAATTGAGTCTCAAGTTACGGGCGTGAGCATAAAAAATACCTTTCTGAAATCAGGAGCTTGCATCAAGGCGCCGACCGGCCCGAGTCAATTCATGATGAATGTTTAGTGATTCGCTGTCAACGAAAAAAATCAGTTTGGATATTGACAATCCGTCAATTATCAGGGTTAAAGAGTATAGGGAAGGTGTACTGTAACCACTGAAAGACCTGCAGGGGATCAAATCGCACTTAGCAATGGCCAGCCGGCGCCTATCTGGAAAGACGCATGAGCCTACTCTCGAGTGCCGCAAGAGATATGTGGGGAAGGGCGATGTTGTCGACTTGGGATGTGCGTTCGGGTAAAGCTTCTTGGCTGACGTGCCTAGTGACCGATCCGGCTTAACGAGGCAGTAGAGCTCGTCCTAAATTTTGTCGGCTGTGAATTTTTTAAACCCTTTTTTTCTGACGGCATGGTGATTCTCAAATTTTGGACGTAGTTATCCCAAAAATTTAGCCGCTTGGTTTGGGCTCAAAAGACAAGCTAGCCGTCCTGCGGCCGGATAAACGACTAATACAAGCTAAGCGGCCTCCTAAAGCTCTCGGTACAGTTGATTGGGTTTCCTCTACAGATTATCAATTGGCCAGTAAGTAAGTTGAATCTCAGAAGCGCTAGGCAAAGGTCAGTTGGGCGTTGCTTGAAGATGTGAGTATTGATTGAAGGCTTTGGAGAAAGCTGTTTTTGAATTCAATAACTATACACTCCGTTTTAAAAAACCGAATTCAAGGGGGTACCCAAAAATATATATTGGTTGACTTTTTAGAATTACCGTAAAGATTGGGGTTTACGTCGCTTGTGGCTAATTGATGGCTGACGCGTAAGCAGCTAGTCACCTAGGCTTGTATCGTTTTGACACCACCACTTGAGGGGAAGGTTCTTACCAATGCCACCCGATCCCCTCGAAATTACACCTGCGCTTCCTTGCGAAATTTTTGTAGCATGCTGGATCGGTGGCTCTGCTGCCCTGGAACTGTCCGTTTACCTGAACCCGCACCTAGTAGGATCACTCCGAAGATCTGGCGTCGGTTCGCGGTGTCTGAAAACAAGCACCTTGGGCAAACATGCACCACGTCATCTAGGTTGTGATGAGGTGGGGGATAGCGGCGAAAAAGTACGGTATTCCAGATCCTGATGGTTGGAGCCGCCGGTGAATCAAGAAGCTCGCAAGACGTTGGTCAAAGCACTGCACTGCACTGCGTAATTACACTGACTTGACCAGCTATTTGCATTCGACTTGACCGCCCCGCTTGCATTCGGTAAGCGACCGGCGAACTCACCTACCCGATCCCAACCATATAGGCGATGGTGTCCACCTAAAATATGTGGACACCACCGCCCTTATCGTCAGGATCACCATGCGCCAAAGAACCTCTTATTCCAAACCTTTCAAAGCCCAAGTCGTCCAAGAATGCCTGCAAACAGCCGTATCAATGGCCAGCGTAGTATTGCGCCACGGCATCAACGCTGCTCTGGTTCGAAAATGGATACCTGCTTATGGTGATCATCAGGCGCCGACGCTGCCCAATTTCGTTCAGATGAAGCTCGTCCGTAGCCCAGCCCAATCAGTCTCTATCACCATCGAGATCCCTTTTGGCCACCAACAACTCACTGTGAAGTGACCATCTTCAGATCCTGAAAGATGCGCCCGGTTTGTCCATGAGCTGGCACGCTACTGAGCCCAGGGATATGCGCGCCGGCACCGAAACCGCGCTGGCCAGGGTGGTTGGAGTGTTCGGTGCAGCTAAGCCGCACAGTGCTTAGTTCTTTGCCAATCTCCGAGACAACCGGATGAAAGTCCTGGTGCATGACGGCGTGGGAATATGGCTTGCTGCCTGACGGTTTAACCAAGGCAAATTCCACTGGCCAGGTACCGAGCAACGCGCTAAGTAAGCTTGAGCGACAAGGCATCGTGACGCTGTGCAACAGCAAAGCCTATGCGCATCTGCCGCCGAGCTAGATCGTCCCGCAGTTGGCCGACGAGGGACGCTATGTGGCCTCGGAGGCAAATTTGTATCGCGCCTTGCATGCCGCGGGTCATCAGCACCGCTCCCGAGTCAAGCGGCCGCATCGCCATGAGGCGCCAACCACTTACGCAGCGATATTGGCCAATCAGGTGTGGTCATGGAACATCACCTACCTACCTACCTACCTACCTACCTACCTACCTACCTACCTACCTACCTACCTACCTACCTACCTACCTACCTACCTACCTGCCATCGCCGGATCGCGGGAAGTTTTACTACCTCTATTTGATCGAGGATATCTACAGCCGCAAGGCCGTGGGCTGGGAAGTCCACGAAGCCGAGAGCGGCGAAGAAGCAGCGTTACTACAGAAAAGCGTGATGCATTGAAAAATGCTGGCGTCAGCCTATGGTGTTGCACTCGGACAATGCTGCGCCGATGAAATCGGGGACGTTGACGACCAAAATGTATGACCTGGGCATCACGCCAACGCGCAGCCGACCACTGGTGAGCAACGACAACCCGTACTCGTAATCACTGTTCAGAACGCTCAAGTACTACCCGCAATGGCCGCACGATGGATTTACCAGCGTGGATGATGCACGTATCTGGGTGAGGGATTTTATGACCTGGTACAACACCGTGCATCGTCACAGCCGAATCCGCTTCGTTGCTCCGGCCCAGCGCCACGACGGGAAAGACGGAGATTTCTTGGCGCGTCGGGACGCGATCTATGGGCTTGCCCGAGAAAGAAGACCGGAACG
The DNA here is from genome assembly GCF_044750025.1 of Pseudomonas sp. NPDC088885. Taxonomy (NCBI): domain Bacteria; kingdom Pseudomonadati; phylum Pseudomonadota; class Gammaproteobacteria; order Pseudomonadales; family Pseudomonadaceae; genus Pseudomonas; species Pseudomonas sp. NPDC088885. The sequence continues at coordinate 42,552 of NZ_JBIVJB010000002.1, forward strand.
GTAGTCGGGTGAAACGCATAACTTGAACCCGATCGGGACGGTGTATCTGAACTCGGAAAGGGAGTTGGCCGTGATCGTAAAAGTCGCGTATTGAAACGGTGGACGCGACAACTACCTAGAAAAACGCCGAATATTCTAAAAAAAGACGAAAATGTTTATGCTGTTTTTTTGCGCAGCAACTAGGGTGTTACCTAAAAAAACCTTTAAAATCAATTGGTTAAAACATTATATATAAATTGACACGATGCTGATTTTGCATGAGATTGAAGGTTTTTGCCCAGAACGGATCAGCAGGCTTGGGCACGTGTTTGACACATCTGAACAACCGGTTAAGCTAGCCACCAAGAAAAGACGGGGCTATGAAATTATCGGCACACGCATGTAGCGGCAAGCAATAATCGTATGGATGATACGTAGTTTCTAACCCTTGCAATTACCCATTTGAAGAGATTGGCTAACTGTATTCGTACAGCAATTTCTGTAAAAACTCGCAACGCCTTTGAACGACGCTCAGAATCAGGCGGCCACGATCGGTGTCTCCTGGCGATAGGCGAACGGCATCCAATAATCCATGGATATAGTCTAAGACTTTGCTCTTTGCTCTTTGCTCTTTGCTCTTTGCTCTTTGCTCTTTGCTCTTTGCTCTTTGCTCTTTGCTCTTTGCTCTTTGCTCTTTGCTCTTTGGCGCACATGCGCGAATCACAGGCGAGTATCTAAAAATGTTTATTTCTCATGAGTATTATAGAGAAGGTCGACCCGGCTTCCCGGGGCCAGGACGAACCGCATGGCGAATGATCGAACGGGAATCAATGGATCCTTGGTATCACGTCATCCTTCGGTTCACGGAGGGAGCCAGACAACTCACCAAGAGGTATATGCCTACGGACGCCTCTTTTTTGTCCAACCTACTGGAGCTGGAGGGCCCAACTTGCATTGTTGAAGAGGTTCAGGTCATAACCTCACCCTGGGTCAATGGAGGCCTCTCAGAGCGTATGGAGAAGCTAATCAGCCTGAACATCGGTTACGACCAGAAAGGCGAGTGCGTGTTACTTCACACGGTTGCAAGCGGAGCGGTGTACAGCAGTACTCCCGATTGTCTCGATGTCAGTTCGCTGTCCGACATCCAAACAATCTACCAGGACATGGAGAGTGCTCATTCCCAGGTTCAGGGTGCTTAGCACTACACAACACGGTGACACCGATGAAGCTTCAAATCTATTCCGACCTGCACCTCGGCTTCGCTCGATTCGAGCCCACCCCAAGCCATGCGGACGTAGTCATTCTCGCTGGTGACATTGATATCAAATCGCGCGGCGTGGTTTGGGCGAACGACGTGTTCGGTTGTCCTGTGATCTACGTGTGTGGCAATCATGAGTTTTATGGCGGCCACATCGATCACACGCTTCGAAAAATGAAGGACGCGGCAGCGCCTCATGTCCACGTCCTCGAAAACGAGGCCTTGATCCTGAACCAAACTAGATTCTTGGTCACGACAGCGTGGACAGATTTCTCGTCTACCGGCGATGTGGTTGCCGCCAAACGTATTGCTTGGGATTGGATGAACGATTTCACCGTGATCAGAACCGATGCAAATTTCCGGCGTTTGCGTCCTGATGACTTGATCGCTAAATCGCAGGCGGCGTACGCCTGGCTTACTGGAGAACTGGACAAACCCTTCGCCGGTAAAACTGTTGTCGTCACGCACCATGCACCGACGGTGGAATACGTGAGTGAGGGTTTTCCTGCGCACCTCATTGCTGCGTATGCAAACAATTGGCCCGAGCTTCTGAAGAAGGCCGATGTGTGGATTTATGGACATACCCACATCGCTGCGGATTTCGTTAAGCAGGGTTGCAGAGTTGTGTCAAATCCTCGCGGATACCCAACCGAAGACACCGGTTTCGATCAGGATTTCGTGCTCGAGATTTGACGAGCGGCATGCAGCGATGAACCTCAGCAATCTGAGTTTTTCCCTAAGTTGTTGCGCTGGGATGAATTCCATTTGTGCGATCTAAGCCTACATCGATCGAGAAATTCACATGGTTACGTTAGAAGAGATTTCCCAGCTCCTTTACGGCGCCGGCGAAGAGGTGGCTGGTTGGCAAGGAACCCAAGACGAGCTGATTGCATTGGCAGCAAAGACATTCCCAGGCAAAGCATTCTGCGTGGTGAAGCAGTGGATCCTGATCGACCTTACGGTTAACCCTGATGAGAAAGAAAAGCTAAGCGGGCTTGGTTTACTTCCCGCGACGCTTTTCGCCCACGAAATTGTCCTCGACAGCCAAAGTCGCTTTCAGCCTTCGATGTGGGTGCGCAGTAATTTCGGCATCTCTTCCAGCCCTTACCTGTTTGAAACCAAAAAAACTGTCTATCTCCTGCTTGGGTCAGGACTGAGAAAAGAGGCGAGCATTGGTGCCGCTTTTTCAATGAGGGCAGGGTGAGCGATGCTTGCCGACGGTTTATTCATGGTCGTTTTGGAGCTTGAGTTGGATGCCTGAAGTAATTGAGCTGGAATTTCATAGTAAAGATGTCAGCGAATTTCAGCTGCGCCGTTTGGTGCGAGCAAGCCTTCGCAAATACACGGTGCCTGTCACGGCATTCATCAGCGACGCTTTTATTGCAGATGACACATGCGTCGGGGTGTCATTCGATCACTCTGAGAAGGATGATGCCTACCACAGAGCTGATGGTTCAATTCTTCACACGGGTAAAATTCAGTCGGCGAGGAAAGAAGGACGATTTTGGTTACTCGAGACTCAAGATGGTAATTACGTCATCGCTAGCTTCAGGCGAGACCTCGGCAGAGCTAGCTTTTTGAAGCTTCTTGAGTCCGCCGATAGTTTCTAATCGACGGTATGAAAACCATCCTTTGATCAAATGACAGGGCTTGGCACGTGACAGATGAACGATGGTCAGTTGCTCGGGCAATAATCCATTTCGAGGAGTTGCTCGATATTGTGATCACGACTCGCAAACCAGTTTTCGTTGATGGAGAACGCGGGACTGCTGTGTTCATTTCAATGGAGGAATGGGAGTTGATTCAGGACAGGCTCATTGCTCGAGCTCCGTCAGACCTTTGAACATTCGCTTGCTAGGCCTCTTACGGTTTTAGTCTGCTGCGCTTCGAGTTAACTATGCGGAGCGCTTCAAGCGGCATCTGTCCCGTAACGCTCGTGCCATCTGATGGAGTCACCGCTCGCCTTAGCTCAGTAACCGAGCTCGTTCAGCAGCTGTTGCAAAAAACCACGGCGCCTACGAACCGCGCACAGGATTAGATAGTCGCGGTCGGTATCGGTTGTTGAAAGATGCCCGGCGTCCACCAAGCCATGGATGTAGCCTTCAGCTTTTCCTCTCGCCTCCAGCAGGGCTTCGATGGAAGTGCTTTTGAAAATGTCGCCAGCAATGAGCTGCCACCGCTTCTTCTGGCGGCTCCCAACGGGGTCATCGGAAAATTTCGGTGCGTTGATCAGTGTGTTGAAATCGGCACGTGCGTCAGGTGTGTTCAAAGCGGATTCTCGGAACGGTGATAACTGAGCTGAGGCTATCTTGCGCACACTAAATCGCTTGTTGTTAGCTGGTTTTTGTAGGCGCTGGCGCGAAGGGACGACTTCAATGATGGTGCACGCTATCGGTGGCACCTTTGAACATTGCGGAGCGTACAGGCAGTGCTATTCAGCGAGTACATTCTTAGCCCGGAGTTGGTATGGGATATCTCAGCCTAGAGGACATCTACCCGGATGACGTACACAAATATGGCCATATACGGGTCGGAATGACCGATCTATACGTTAAAGACAATCACGCCGCTTATGGTGTGGTGACGCGTGGCGAATGCCGCGAGCTGACCAGTAGGTTACTGCGTGATGAAACAGTGCAAATGATCATTAGCGCTAAGCTCGCCGCATTGCCAGAGGACTACGATCCGTGGATTAGGCGGATCGAACGCAATCGTGCGTTACACGCGAGGTATGGGGATAAATTCGATCCCTGGGGGGACGACTGAAAGTCCCCACGTCCAATCACAAATGCAGCGTCTCATCTTACTCAGCCAACTTGCCTCGCAAATCCATCAGTGGGACGAGCATGGGCGCCAATGACAGGCCACGCTAGCACTCGATGAAAAGGAAAGGGCGTTGAAGATATTCCTTGATTGCGAATTTACTCAGCTCAATCGGGACTCGAAGCTGATATCCCTAGCTCTGGTATCAGAGTCGGGCCGAGAGTTCTACGTTGAGCTGATCGACACCTATCTGGTCGAAGACTGTAGTGATTTCGTTATTCAGAACGTTCTACCACAGCTTGATCCTCTGCGATGTGGTCAGTCGCTTAGCGAAGCCCAAGCCTCTCTTCGCAGATTTCTAGGGAGCTTCGTCGAGCAGCTTGAGATATGTTCAGATGCGCCACATTGGGATTGGCAGTTGTTCCGTGATCTCGTTTGTGTAGATCATCAACCCTGGCCACTCCACGTTATGGATCAACCAACCGACCTCACGATCCTTTTCAATCAGGTAAGTGCGGAAGCTCTTGAGGAGCTGGATCTACCTGATCTGCCGCACCATGCATTGTTAGACGCGCGGATGCTTGCAGAGCTTTTCAAGGCATTGGCCTCTCGGTTTGCTCTGTCACCATAGAGGTACATCGCGACGTTGGTCGCTCAGCTTTGAACGGTGTCCTGCTGGTGATTTGAGTTTCACCATCCGGTGGCGAAGGGACAAAGCTGGATTATTTCAAATTATGGCTCAGCCATAATTATTGCTTAGCCATAATTTTCACATCCAAAGCTCCCTTTAATCGGAGCAACATTTCGGCATCAGAACAGGTGGATACTCCCGCAGTTGCTGCAACGTCGAATCGCATAAGGTTGAGTCATGAATGATCCTCGTATCCCCAACATCAAGTCCGCGCACCACGTTCGGAAGACCTCGCCAGCGAATGAACCGATGGAAGGCCATCTATCCGTATCCCGAACTCTCGGGCTTCTCGCGGCTGACATGGACACGTATCCAGAGCGAATGCTGCCTGTGGATACGCGTCTGGTCGCTCGAATTTTTGCGCTAGTCGGTCAGGCAGATGTTGACCTCAATTCACCGCTTTCAGCGGAAGACGAGTAAATCAGGGCCGCGAACCTACCCATTCCGGAAGTGGCAGGGAAGAGCCTGATCTGCGGCTCGTCGGCTAAAACTAGCTTGAGTTGATCGCCTATAATACTGTACATAAAACCAGTATCTATGCAGTGAATCCAATCCATGAATTTCGATCAGGCCAAGGCGCTCCGGCTTCAGCAATGGCGCTCAACCCTCGACGACCATGATTTCCGAATGGAGAACCCAGAGGCTCACCGGCAAACGCTCCGCGAAATGTCCGCCACGCTGGCGTCCGAGGGGCTCATCGATGATCTCCAGTGCTTCGACATGAACGAAATGGCGAATGCTGCCTATTGGCACGCTGTAGAAGAGTTGATTGACGCCCCAGCTCGATATTGCGGTGCATCGGCGTACGACGTTGTGAAACATGGCAGTGCAGAAATATTGGGCATAGTTAGGCGATCGATTTTCTACCACATGAGCACTCTCGCTGAGGCAAACATCGCAACATACGACGGCAAGATTTACCGAAGTGCGGATGGTGCGAATCTAGTCTTTAGCCCATCCGGAGTGATTGCGGGGATCAAAGGGCTGACGCTGACATTGCCTGACGGGCAACGGTACGAGCTCGTCGAAACCGGGCGGACTATCGAAGGTATCTTCCGCGAGCCAGTGGATGATCCAGATTCCTACCGGGGCCTGATCGATACCGCTCTCGTGGCCAAAGAAAGCCGAGACTTACGCTCGTTCGAAAAGCTTCGCCCATTGATTGACCTGGCGAAGTTTCGTATTTGCCCGGCATGCCTTGATCGCTTCGAGCTTCAGGAGGACTGCACCGCTTGTGGTGGTCAAGGATTTGTGGCGAAGCTATAGGTGCTGGTCAGCGATTGGTGCTCAGGGAGCGATACCACTCCGCATACGGCGTATTGGCCACCTGACGTTTGTTAAAGTCAGGACTGCCATCGTTCCACCACACGGGCCCTCGCTCTCCGAGCGCTACCTTTGCCGCTTGGACATGCTCCCGGGCCACTGTCAGCTCCCCGTCATCGCTAGACGCTTTCGCTGCCTTTACCTCACGACGCGCCGTCATCAAGTCATTGACCAGGCGCTGCCGCACATCTTCATTCAGCAAAGGATTGCTGCAGCGCCACAATTGTCCTTTGACTACAAAGTATCGACCGTCAGGTGTCATCGGGTACATCCCTTAAGCTCCCAAGAGCTCGTCATTTCCTGCCGTCGTCTCAGCACGCGGGCATCTCTCGGGCGGCATCAGTTTGACGAAGTCACGCGACAATGGACGAGGCATTGGCGTTTGCCTCCTACCGACATCAGGGGAAGTAATGTCCTCGGCACACAATTGGTGACGACGTACGATTCGCAGCAGTCCCCACAACATAGCCAGGGCTATCGCCATCCAAGCGGCGATCATGCTGAAGATTGTCATGGCAAGGCTCATAAATTCCTCCACTCCTTTGTCGTCTTCTTGCTCTCCTAGTAGATGACCGTATGCCGCCTGCGCTTGAAACCTTAAAAGGTGACGCCGGCTTGAAGCAAGAAATCGAGTTCGAAACAAAGCTTCGTGCCCTGTTAGCGAAGTACGGCTTCAGCTTGAGAGACATCGTCAACCTACTTGATCCAAAGGCTGGTCGTCACGCACCCGCTGCGGAGTCGAAGAGCAGCACTCGCAAGCCTCGCCAAGTGAAGGTCTACAAAAATCCAGAGACCGGCGAAGTCGTAGAAACCAAAGGCGGCAACCACCGGACGCTGAAGGAATGGAAAGCTGAGCACGGCTCCGCGACTGTTGAGTCTTGGCTGACCAAGTGATGTTGGTTTGAGTACAACAGGGCCCTCTGAGGGCCTTTTTCATACGTGCGCCAGGCATGGCGCGTTGCGCGTGTCTTCGATGCAGGCGCAGCCACACTGCGCCAACCTTTTTGCCAATCGCCGACTCGGCTAATACTGATAAAACCCTCTCCCAGTTTTTCTTCCCAACAAACCACCGGCCACCATTTCTTTCAGTAGGGGTGCTGGACGGTATTTGCTGTCGCTAAACCCGTCGTGAAACGACTCGATGACGGCGAGCAGCGTATCGAGACCGATCAAGTCAGCTAGAGCGAGTGGCCCAATCGGCTGGTTGCATCCGAGTTGCATCCCCAAATCAATGTCTTTCGCAGTAGATAGCCCTTCCTGAAGAACCAGGATTGCCTCGTTGATCATTGGAACCAAAATTCGATTTACCACGAAGCCAGGACGGTTTCCGGCGTTAATCGCGGTCTTGCCAAGGCGATCCGACAGTTCAATCATCTGGGCGTGGGTGGCGTCAGAGGTTTGCAGCCCACGGATTATTTCTATCAGTCCCATCATTGGTACAGGGTTGAAGAAATGCAGGCCAATGAAACGTTCCGGCTTATCTACGCTAGCCCCTAACTGGGTGATAGAAAGCGATGATGTGTTAGTCGCGATGACGCAGGTAGGGCGCACGTACTGTGTAATCTGTTTGAGTATTCGTAGCTTTAATTCCAGGTTCTCTGTGGCTGCCTCTACAACAATGTCTGCAACATTCAAGTGCGAGTAATCAGTCGAGGTCTGCACTCGTGCAATTGCGGCTTCTGCTTGCGCGCTTGATAGCGTTTGCTTTGACACTTGGCGTTCAAGGTTCCTCGTGAGGGCCGAGAGCCCACGCTCCAATGCGTCGTCATTGATATCAAGCATGAGCACGCGATAGCCCGCCGCAGCACATACCTGCGCGATACCGTTGCCCATCGTGCCGGCACCGATCACGCCAATAGTTTGAATGGTCATTTAATTTCACCCCCAGTTAAATCATGGCTAAAAGCATCGATAGCAGCCTGTGCAGCTCGAAAGGCTTCTGCTGACGCAGGAACACCTGCATACACGGCGCAGTGGAGGAGAACCTCACGGATCTCCGTCACGGTACAGCCATTGTTAAGTGCCCCCCTTACATGCCCGGCGAGCTCTTGAGGCGCTTTGAGCGCAGTCAACGCAGCGAGCGTTATGAGGCTTCGGGTTTGCAGAGACAGACCAGGCCGAGTCCACACGCCACCCCATGCATGGTCATTAATGAAGTCTTGGAGGGGTTGCTTGAAGGCGGACGCATCGTTCATAGCCTTATCAACAAACTCATTCCCCATTACGGATCTTCGGATATCGATCCCGCTCAGTTTTTGATCAGTCATCTGGCTTCCTTGGTAAGGGGTGGGTGGAGGGTTTGGTTAAAGGAATTTGATGGGGTAATTGATGATCACTCGGTTGTCGTCCATGCTGAAATTGCTGAAATCTCGCCGTAGTGTCGAGTTGCGCCATTTGAGCGAAAGATTCTTAAACGCACCGCTTTGAATGACATAGGCTATTTCGGATTCACGTCCCCACTCTTTGCCGTTGTCCGTACTGCCGATGTGGACGTTATCACCCGAAATGTACCGGTTCATCAACGTCAAACCTGGAATGCCCCAGCCGACAAAGTCGTAGTCATGTCGCAGTTGCCAGGACTTTTCTCCGGCGTTGTCATAGCTAGTGATAAAGCTGTCGTTCGCCAGGGAGCCGCCACCTGCACCGTTGACCCGCATCCAACCGGTACTTCCATGAACTTGCTGCAACCCGACATAAAAAGTGCTTGTGCCTTTCTTGGCCGATAGCATGGCGGTGTAGGTTTTGTTATCCATCTGACCGGATTTAGCTGAACCGTCTTCGTCGCCTAGAAACACACCAGTATTTGCACCGAGCCTCCACGACCCGACCTCTTGGGTATGCACAACATTGAGGTACTGCTGCTTGTAGATGTCCTGTAACTCCGCATACCAGAGGCCCACGAGGGTGGATTTGTTGTTGAAGGTGTATTCGCCTCCTGCGAAGTTGAATCGATCCGAGGTAGCCCCAGGCCTGCCGGCCATGAACATGTCATCCATGCTGGCGTCGTTACGAGGACTGTTACCTCTGAATTGACCGGTATAGAGGCTGAGGTTTTCGATTTCTTTAGAGGTGATCTGAGCGCCGCGAAAAGTTTGGGGCAGAGATCGGCCATCGTCGGATCGCAGAATGGGTAAGGCTGACTGCCATTCACCGACCTTCAGTTCTGTCTGTGAAAGTTTGGCTTTCAGGGCGATCCCTAGCCGACCGAAGTCGTCAGCTGGACGTCCGTTGTCATGCACAGGCAATAGCTGGGTTCCTGCCGTGCCACGGCCACCATCAAGCTTGATCGAGTACAGCCCTAAAACGTCGACGCCAAAACCAACCGTGCCTCCGGTGTAACCCGACCGAGCATCAAGGATGAAGCTTTGTGTCCACTCCTCAGCTTTTGCTTGTGGGTACGTAGAGTCGAGGAAGTTACGGTTCTGATAAAAATTTCGGAAGTTGAGGGAGGCGGTAGCATCATCAGCAAATCCCTCGGCCAAGACCGTCATGGCGGCTGTGGAAAACAACAACCCAATAGCACCTGGTACAGCTACAGCAGAAAGTTTGGGTCGTGCAGAGCGGATAAGGATATTCATTGTTGTTATTCCTTTTTTCTGCGCGCAGGTATCCTCACAAAGGAAATGCTGCGTCGAATTATTGAGAGTGCAGGGAGGGGGCGCTAATTAATCAGCGCTTCAAACGAGTGAGCAGTGCAGTCATAAACGTGGCACTACTAGGCGCTTTGAATTTGTTAGGTGCCCTTGGCGTCAACGAGCACAGCCATCAGCAAGGCATCAACCTCACCACGATTCACCCACGAGTGATTTGTCCCTCGTTGGATGACAACGTCGAATGGTTTCATTTCCACTTCCTCATCATCCAGTACGAGGGTGATGGCGCCTTGCAGGAGGATTATGTAATCCGTCGTGGCGCTTTTATGCATACCGGGATCCCGTCGGGTATCCGGCTGCACATGCGCGGCGTTCATGCTGGCGAATAAGTCGCTCCAGGCTTTCGCCTTCTCTTCCGGAGAAAGGTGAGCGCTATTGGCTTCTGGCGGAATTTGGAAGAAGCGAAATACGGTTCCAGATGTAGGGGGCTCTAAGGAGTTAGAGCAGGCTCCGAGGTCAGTGTTGGTAGCGTGGTCGTGAGGGGCTTCAGCGGTTGTCCACAGCTCGGTCAAGGCACCAATTATGTTGGTGGCTGGGCCGTCCGAGAGTACGGAGGAGCGACCTTCATGATTGTTGCAGGTGATTATCCGGCGAACAGGAATAAGCATTAACTGGCACTCTTATTATTGGTTGAGCCGTATGCGAGGCACGCTAACAATAGGTGGGCTGCATTTCCTCATCTTACGAATCACTCGGTACCAGAGCGAGGTCATAAGCGGATGCAAACGGGTCATTTTCGGACAAGAGAACCTATTTTTCACCGGTTGTATTTACGCTTCATCTCGGATTTGGCGAGGAGTCTTACCTGTCCACCGCTTAAATGCGCGTCTGAAATTTGTACCGTCGCTGAAGCCTAGCTTGGCAGCGATGTCCTCGGTGCTCATCTTCGTTGTCTGTAGGTACTCAATTGCAAGGCTGCATCGAACGTCATCCAAGATCGCCCCGTAGTCCGTTCCCTCGGCATCCAGCTTGCGACGCAGAGTTCGGGTGGTATACCTCATCTGTTCAGCCACTTGCTCCATGGATGGGAACTTGTTCGGAGTCAGCATCATCAACTGGTACACCTCACCCGAAACGCCGGAGGATGTCTTGGCTTTGCCTATCAGTCGGTCACAGGTTTCCTGAAGCAAGCTGCGAGTTAAGCGGTTAGCCAATTGAGGTGCCTGATCCAGGATGGCGCTAGGGTAATGCAGTTCATTGGCCGGCTGATCGAATAGGCATTCGCACGCCAACCAACGTTCATACAAGGCTCTGTTTCGTGGGGCCGGGTATGAAAAGAGAGCCTTAATGGGTTGGCAGTCTGGGCCTGCCGCGTCATGTAGGTGGGTAACGTGTTGAGCCATTTGTTGCTGAATCAGAAACTCACGGGTCTCTTCAGTCATCAGGTTGAGGTAGATGTCAGAGAACTCCCAAATCGCAGCCCCAGCTTCTTCTCGCCAACTGATATGTAGGGTGGGTGTCGCAAGCGGGTGGTACTTCACGCCGAAATCAAAGAAGTCTCGGAGTGTGAGGCTGCACATCAGCGCATACCCATACATGCCATATGCCGACAAATGCATGCGAGCGCCGACCTGGAAGGCTGTAGATGCGTCTGCTGCCGCTTTGATGACGTTTTCGCAGGCCTCTATGTACTGATGGACGGAGGTCAGTGCATTTGGATCGTGGACTTTGCTGGTATCTAGATGCGTGTTGCGAAGAACCACTTCAGCAGTGATGCCTTGCTCGGCAACCGTCTCCACAAGCGTGGCTATCTTGTAGGGAGCGAAGATCTTTTGGTTCAGCAATATTTGTCCGGGTGCCGGCATGGTTAGGCCTATGACTAATGTCCGAATAGGACTGGAAGATGTCCCTTAGAAACCTTATCAGACTATCGGCACGCTCGTAGTATGACTCCAACAAAAAGCCCTTGGGCAATATAAAAACGGAGTCACCATGAAAGAAAAACTTCATGCTTGCGTCATCGGCGCGGGCCTCATGGGTCATGGCATCGCACAGGTATTTGCTCAAGCCGGGCACAAAGTCACCATCTGCGACCCAGACGCAGCCATCCTTGAGGTTGCTCCCCAACGTATCGCTCACAACCTTGAGCAGATGGAGATTTCCCCTGGCGCTGTACTCGCTAACATATTCCTGACGCAGGATCTAAAAAGCGCTGCTGCGGATGCGGACATCGTCATTGAGGCGATTCCTGAGCGTTTGGAATTGAAGCAGAAGCTATTTGCCGAGATAGCTGAATACGCTCCTGAGCATGCAATTTTGGCGAGCAACACCTCGGTGATCCCCATCACCTCGATTGGCGAACTTCTGAGCGATGATGCTCGCGCCCGCCTTGTCGGCACGCACTGGTGGAACCCCCCGCATCTGGTTCCGCTGGTTGAGGTTGTACGTACCGAATACACCAGCGAGGCCGTGTTCGAGTCGACATTCCAACTGCTTCTGAGCCTCGGCAAATCTCCTGTGAAGGTTTATCGAGACGTTCCAGGTTTCATTGGTAATCGTCTCCAGCATGCGATGTGGCGAGAGGCTATTTCCTTAGTCGCCCAAGGCGTATGTGAAGCAGAAACAGTTGATACGGTCGTCAAGCAGAGCTTTGGCATGCGACTGCCTTTCCTCGGGCCCATGGAGAACGCAGATCTTGTGGGGCTGACACTCGCCAAGCAAGTGCACCAGGTCATCTTCCCTGACCTTTGCAACGACACTCAACCAAACCATCTCTTAGACCAACTGCTTGAGCATGGTCATGAGGGTATGCGCTCCGGGCAGGGACTCCGGGCCTGGACTCAAGAGCAGGCTGATGAAGTACGCAAACAACTTGCGCTTCGCCTGATCGACTCCGTTAAACACCCGGCTAGTTGATAGCCCCTGCTGAGCAAAAAAACATGAACAATAAAAATCGAAAAGTAATCATCACCTGCGCCGTCACCGGGGCAATGCATACTCCAACAATGTCTGAGTACCTGCCGATTACACCCGAGCAGATTGCACAGCAGTCGATTGAGGCCGTCGAAGCCGGTGCCTCCATCGTGCACTTGCATGCGCGCGACCCCATCGATGGGCGCCCCTCGCCAGATCCAGCTCTTTTCGATCAGTTCGTCCCTGAAATCGCACGTCAGACTGGCGCGGTGATTAACATCACCACCGGTGGCAGTACACGTATGACGCTTGCAGAGCGACTCGCATATCCACTGCGGGCAAAGCCTGAGATGTGCTCGCTAAACATGGGGTCGATGAACTTTTCGATTCATCCAATCGCTAAGAAAATGCAGAACTGGAAACACGAATGGGAAAAACCATACGTGGAGGGAATGGAAGATCTTATCTTTCGGAACACCTTCAAAGACATCAAAAACATCATGCAGGAGCTGGGTGAGTCAGGCACTCGGTTCGAGCTTGAGTGCTATGACGTGGGACACCTATACAACCTTGCATATTTTGTGGATGAAGGGCTGATCAAGCCTCCATTTTTCATTCAGTCAATTTATGGGGTGCTGGGAGGTCTCGGGCCAGACCCAGAAAATCTTGCGATGATGCGTGGCGTGGCTGACCGACTGTTCGGTCGCAGCAGCTATGAGTTTTCCATTTTGGGTGCTGGTCGCCACCAGATGCCTTTGCTCACCGTCGGCGCGATTATGGGTGGCCATGTACGTGTGGGCCTGGAAGACAGCATCTACCTAGAGAAAGGCGTAATAGCCAAGAGCAACGCCGACCAAGTTCGAAAGATTCGTCGAATTCTGGAAGAGCTTTCTTATGAAATTGCCACGCCTGACGAAGCCCGGCAGATCTTGGGATTGAAAGGCGCGCAAAACGTGGGTTTCTAAAATCCAGTCCGGCGAACGCCACCCCTAACATCCATGTATGCAGGTCGATGACCACTTATCGAGTGGTCGCTGCTAAGCGCTTCGTGGAAAAAACAATAATAATACCAGTGCGAGGGTTTCACTATGACCAACATCCAGACGGTCAGCGAAAACGATGCTGATGCAAGTAGCACTGCCAGCGGCTCAATAGCGGAAAATGCTGTCTATCGAAAGATCACCTTGCGGCTGGTTCCGTTGCTTTTCTTAGCCTACCTGCTCGCTTTTTTGGATCGTATTAACGTCGGCTACGCAAAGCTTCAGATGAGTGCCGATCTGGGATTTTCAGAAGCCGTATATGGATTGGGCGCAGGCATTTTTTTCATCAGCTATCTGCTGTTTGAAGTGCCTAGTAATCTCTGGCTTGAGCGCGTCGGCGTACGGATTACTCTGTTGCGCATTATGGTTCTCTGGGGGCTTGTATCTGCCTCGACCATGCTCGTGCAGACCCCTGAGCAGTTCTATTTCGTGCGACTGCTTCTAGGCGTCTGCGAAGCCGGTTTTTTCCCTGGCATCATCCTCTACCTCACCTACTGGTTCCCCAGTTCACGGCGTGGAAAGGTTACAGGCCAGTTCATGTTTGCGATCCCTGTTGCTGGCATCATCGGTGGGCCACTATCGGGTTGGATTATGTCTTCGATGGATGGCGTCAGCGGTCTGCACGGCTGGCAGTGGATGTTCTTGATTGAGGGGATACCGACTGTCTTGCTCGGATGCCTTTGTTACTTTCTTCTCGCAAACCGCCCCTCCGAAGCGAAGTGGCTATCGGCTAGCGAAAAGCAGGTAGTTATCATCGCCATGGAGAGGGATACGGATTCCAGCGTGAGTAACGGGCATGTCGGAATGCTGTCCAAAATGCGCCTCGCCCTGAGCGACTCCCGGGTTTGGTTACTTGCATTTATTTACTTCACCACCGCCTGTGCCAATTACACCTTCACCTTTTGGTTGCCCACGATCATCAAAGGGTTGGGTGTCACGAACGTCTCGCATATTGGGATATATTCGGCAATCCCCTACGTGTTTGCTGCACTCGGCGTGCTCTTTGTGTCGGCGAGTTCTGACAAGCGCAAGGAGCGTCGTTGGCACGTAGGGGGATCACTTATCCTTGGAGCAATTGGTCTGGCTACCACTCCATTTCTGAACAACTCGTTACCGGCAACGTTGCTTGTGCTCAGTTTCGTGGGCTTCTTCCAGTTCGGTGCAGGTATCGCCTACTGGGCTATTCCTTCGACCTACCTAAACAAAGCCACGGCAGCGGTAGGCATAGGGTTGGTCAGCTCGATCGGCGTAATCGGTGGATTCGTCAGCCCGGCATTGCTTGGTTTCATCAAGGATCTAACAGGCAGTCTCGACAACGGTATTTTCACCATCGCATTGCTGATGCTTGCAGGCGGGCTGGCAATCATTGTTGCTCTGCCTGCAAGAGCAGTACGTGTAGGTACTGAACCGTAGAGATACACGTTCACCAATCTCCCGGCAGCCATAACGTCTACGGCTCCGCGACCGTCTTGGCTGACCAAGTGATTTTGCTTTGAGTACAAAAGGGCCCTTAAAGGGCCCTTTTCAATCGTGCAGGATTCGAGAAATTCTTCTTCGCTACTTATTCATCTTTATCAAGGGGCGATGTCCTTCCCGGCAGTCTGCTACCAGCCAACTACCGGTAAACCTTCTGCAGTAATCTCAACAACTCAGCCCTCTCGGCATTGTCCAAGCTGGCGGTAGACGCCTCGTCACTACTAGCAGCGACTTCTTGTAAACGCGCTAGAAGCTTCTCACCCGCCTTACTGAGATACAGACCGTAGGATCGCTTGTCTGCCTTGCTACGGATCCGTAACGCTAAACCAGCTTTCTCTAATTTGTTAACCATCTGAACTACTTGGGGTGGTTCGATTGCGAGCGCCTTCGCCAGTTCAGTCTGAGTAGGGCCAGGGTTCCGGGCTATGATGGCCAGGGCTGAAAACTGCGCGGGGCGTAGATCGTATTCCGCTAATTGCTCTACGAAATGCTGAAATACCTTGATCTGTGCTCTGCGCAGAGCATAACCGATGAGGTTATCGAGGCCTGTAGAATTGGCTTCGGCGTCCAGTGCGTCGCTGTCAGCATGAGCGCCGGATTTGACTGTAGAGGTTCTCATATTTGGAGGCGCCTTGGAAAAATCAGTTAATGAGTATAACTGAATGGACGGCTTTCGATGGTGACTTTGAGCGGGCAGCATAGGGGATTCGCCTTTTATCTGAGGCTAAGCCGTACGAAGGGGCATAACCAGAGACCTTTTGGTGCAGAGCATTGGGCAGGCGACGCAGCACAAGACGGCGATCAACTGTATTTAGTCATCATCTGATGATTAAATGCCTCGCGGTCATCGTTCGCGGTTCGTCAACGAGCTGTGCTGTACATATTTCGCGTCGCCCGATCAAAGGAAACTGTCATGAAAACAGGTCTCATTGCCTGCATATCGTTAGCCATATCCCTCAGTGCCCAAGCTACCGTGCCCACCAAGGCCTCGGAACCATTTCGCTGGGGAGCCGCTTCCGCTGCTTATCAAATTGAAGGTGCGACTCGAGTGGACAATCGAGGCCCATCTGTATGGGATGTCTACCTAGACGACCACAGCCTAGCGGGGCCAGGTGTCTCAGGGGCAACTGCAATAAATTTCTATGATCGCAGGCAATACCTGAAAGACATCGCGTTGATGAAGAGCCTCGGATTCACGAGCTATCGTTTTTCCATTTCTTGGACGCGTTTGCTGCCAGACGGTCTGGGCCCTGTGAATCCTCTTGCTGTTAACCATTACCGACAATTCATTAATGATTTGAAAGCTGCCGGTATCCAACCAATGCTGACTCTCTACCATTGGGACATGCCAGCGAGCCTCGCGCGCGATGGTGGCTGGGCTAACCGAAAGTCGGTTGCCTGGTTCCAACGCTACGCTGAAGTAGTATTTGCCAACTTTGCAGATCAGGTAGACCTGTTCGTCCTGGTTAACGAGCCTTCTGTGGAGAGGGCCACTCAGGTCATGGCCGAAGAGCGACTCAATGGTCAACCTGGTGATTTAGCTATCGTTCCGAGCGCTGCTCATTTAGGGGAGGCGTTGAAGGTCTTCAATCACATCCTCTTGGCGTCTGCTGCCGCCAAAGAAAGCTTTACTGCCCATGGCTACAAAGGTCGGTTGGGCCTCGCTTTGCCCTTGTTCCCGATTTTGACTGCAGAAAATGCCTCGTCGTCCGACGAACAGGACGCCAAGTCTGCTGATGGCGTGTTGAATCGTTGGTTTCTTGATGCCATTTACAAAGGAACCTATCCAGCTGATGTTCTGAAGCTTGCCGATACCATGCACCTTGATATTGATGTTCAAGCCGGTGATGCAAAGAGGGTAGGTGCAGCTGAATTCGATTACCTGGGTGTCAACTACTACTCACCGCTGTTCATTAGCCATAAAACTGGTGCAGAGGGTTACGCGCCAAAAATGTGGTTGCCAGAAGGGGCCTTAGCCGCGTTCAACGGCGCAGTTCGACCTGACCAGTTCAAGGCATTGCTTGATCGTATCCGCGTCGAATACGGTAATCCTCCTGTCTTCATCACTGAAAATGGGGCGGGTTTTCCCGGAGAGGACGTGCTCGTTAACGGCGAAGTCCGGGATGAAAACAGATGCAGATATATTGTGGATCACGTCGCCGCTATGGTGGAGGCGATGAAAGCCGGTGCGGATGTACGCGGTTACCATGTCTGGTCAAGCCACGACAATCTCGAATGGTTGAGCGGCTACGGTAGCCGGTTTGGTCTGATCTACGTGGATTTCGATACGCAAAAGCGAACTCCCAAGAACAGTGCGTTGGTCTATGCACGTTTGGTCAAGGGGGATCCCGTCAAATCCAAAGACTGTGACTCACCAGTCTCATCAGCTCAAAAGATTAATTGATAACGAATGCGTTTATTCCTTCTCGGTTTGGTTGCGGATTTCGGAGGGAGTCATACCAAACCGTTCCTTCATCGCTCGACTGAAATGGGCCTGGGTGGAATAACCACAAGCGAAACCAATCTCCCCAACCGTTAAAGCTCGCTTCATCGGATTGAGCAAGTCATCGAAGGCGCGCAACGCTCTCTGTTCCCAGACATAGCGGGCCGGACTTGTACCTTCCTGGTGAAAAAGTCGATTCAATTGGCGCAGCGAAAGGCGGATTGCCTGAGCAACCTCGGCGGGCGAAAGCTCAGGATTTACTAGGTGCTGAAGAATGTAGCGCTTGGCCAATAACTTGGATAGCTCACTGGTAGCACTCGTTCGCTGGTCATCAAGCTGAGTCCTTAGCAGCATGCTCAAGGTGTCATAGATAACACCCGAGAGATGATCTTGTTCACCCGAGGACTCCTGAGTCATACATTCGCTGACGGTGCGCTTGAGGAGACTGGCCGACATTCTCGAGGTTTGGCTATCCGGGGTGATTTTAATTGGGAGCTGATCCGCAGCTATACCGGTGCGTCGAGTAAAGGCGGCTTCTGGTACATCCACCAAGCTCTCGTGCATCTCAGTGAGAAAGCCCAAGAGGAACGGGGTGCGAGTGTCGTATATAACCAGGTCACCCTGCGTTAGCAGCAAATGACGGCCATCCTGTACGAAGAAACCAGAGCCTTGCTGGATCTGGCAGACGAAAACTGAGTTTTTGGGGCACTGCTCGACCAGCAGCGCATCGCGCTCCACAAAATGATCATTGCCTGAGATGTCAGCTAACCCTATCTCTCCAACCCTGTGATTCGCTTGGCGAGCCATCAGTCCTTGGTAGGATAAGGAGGACGATCGCAGTCCCACGAGTGCAGTGCGGTTATAAGCGTTCCAGTAGTCCACCCTTTGAAGAGGCGGAACGCTCAGAGTATCGGCATAGGTACGAATTAGAGAGGCCATTGAGCAACCGCCTTCTTGTTGTTGTGATTATCCCAATGTCCCAGCGAGTCAAGCATCGCGTCCCGGCGAGGCAAATGCCCTAGACAGTGAGTGGTTACAGTCGTCACCAGAACATAACAACAACGCACTGGAGACAACAACCATGGTAGCCAACGCAATCTCAGAGTTCTGGCGCGACATCCGGCCAATCGAGTCCCCGTTCAAGCCTGATGCCTTGCCCGAAGCCTACATACCCAATGCCGCCACTGAGGATGAGCGGTATTACGTGCCTTTTACTGAAACAGTTGCATCCCGCCCGTTATGGATTTCCCCACAGCAAAATCGTTGGTGCGACATCCTGCTCGCTCGTGAAGCCGGCTTGGTCAATCGCCACTACCACCCTCATGAAGTTTTCGCCTATACGATCTCCGGCAAGTGGGGTTATCTCGAGCATGATTGGACTGCCACGCGCGGTGACTTCGTCTATGAGACTCCCGGAGAAGGACACACATTGGTTGCCTTTGAGCATGAGGAGCCAATGCGTGTTTTCTTTATCGTTCAAGGGCCGTTGATATGGCTTGATGAAGCAGGCAACTCCATTGGGCATTTCGATGTGCATGACTACATCGCAATGTGTCGTGAGCACTACGAAAAGGTTGGGCTCGGCGCTGACCTTGTCGATACTCTTTTCCGCTAGTGCAGCGAGGAGGCCCTATGAGCTTCTTGAAGAACGTTTGGTATGTCGCGGCCCTAGAACACGAGCTGGATGCGGGCCCGCTGGCCCGCAAGATTTGCGGTGAACCCATCCTTTTGACAAGGTTGGGTGATGGCACTCCCAGTGCATCTAGCAACCGGTGCCCTCATAGATTTTCGCCCTTGGATCAAGGGAAAATCGTGGGGGACGGTGTTATCCAGTGTCCTTATCATGGCCTTCATTTTGATGTTAAGACGGGGGCTTGCGTACACAATCCTCATGGTGACGGACTGATTCCCAGGGCGGCTCGCTTGTTGACGTACCCTGTATCCATCCGACATGGCGCATTGTGGATTTGGATGGGTGAACACACCGCGGCCGACACTAATCGTATCCCTGATTTCTCGTTTGTCAGTGATGAAGGGATGCGAACATTGGCAGGGCTGATTCCAGTCAATGCAAACTATCAATTGATCGCCGACAACCTGATGGATCTCTCTCATGTCGAGTATCTGCATGCAGGTGGCTTAGGTAGTGACGCAATCAAGCATGGTAAACACGAGGTTATCCAAGAGGGTGACACAGTGTTTTCCAATCGCTGGTGCCCGGATGACCTTGCTCCTCCGGTGTGGGATGCGTTATTCGACAACTACGGCAAACCCGTCGATCACTGGTTGAATATGCGATGGGATCCACCGGGTATCATGCGGCTGGATGTTGGAGTGTCGCCAGCAGGGCTTGGGCGAGAACAGGGGGTTTGGGCATACTTCAACCACTTCCTGACACCCGAAACAGAAAACTCTACGCATTACTTTTGGTCTGTCAGCCGTCCATTCAAACTGCATGATACTGAAGTCGATCAGGCTATCGACTCCACGGTGAAGGTCGCGTTTGTCATGGAGGATGTGCCCATCATCGAGCGAGTCCAGGTAATGATGGACGGGCAGGATTTCGATGCGTTGCGTCCAGTTCTTTTGGGTGTCGATACGGGAGCTCTGAGGGCGCGTCGGGTCTTAAAGCAACTTCGCGAACGCGAGCTTGCTGCCATAGACGCGGGGAGGGCGCAGTCATGAAAAGCGAGCGCTTGCCCTTTGAAGTCACCGTGGTAAAGCGAACAGATAGTGCAGTGGGTGTAATGGTGCTTGATCTTGTTCCGTTCGAAGGTGGCACGCTGCCCTCCTTCGAACCTGGAGCCCATATCGACGTCCTCACACCGGCTGGGGCCATCCGCCAATATTCCATATGCAATAACCCGGAAACCTCCGGGTATCGACTGGGTATTCTCCTGAATCCAAGCTCCAGGGGGGGATCGGCAAGCATGCACAGTACGATCAGGGAGGGTGATCGCTTGCACATTGGTGCTCCCAGAAATCTCTTTCCGTTATTAGAAAGCAGTGAGCCGAGTCTTCTGCTCGCAGGTGGAATTGGAATCACTCCTTTACTGGCGATGGCCTGGCACCTTCATGTCAATGACCGTCCGTTCGTTCTGCATTATTTCGTCCGTTCTCGAGCGCGCGCCGCATTCGCCAAAGAAATTCTTGAGGGGCCGTTCTCGGGAAGCGTTCAAATACACGCCGATGATGACGTCCGGATAGACTTGGAGAGTCTTCTCAATTCTTCTGATCGCGGGCATCTTTATCTGTGTGGGCCAGAAGGATTCATGGAGGCGGTGATCAGAGCGGCGGATCTGTGCCGTTGGGATCAGCGTCGAGTTCACAAGGAGCACTTTCAGCCACTACCGTTTGACGGTGTAGAAAAAACTTTCACCGTCGTCGCGGCTCGTAGCGGTGCAGCATTCAAGGTTAATCCTGGAGAGAAGATTGCGGATGTGCTCGAAGCGGCAGGAGTGGACGTGCAACTGTCCTGCGAGCAAGGCGTCTGTGGCACCTGTTTGACGCGGATCATTGAAGGAACGGGTGATCACCGCGATAGTTTCCAGAATAGCGCGGAGAAAGCGCTCAACACTCATCTGGCCATATGTTGTTCAGGATCTCTGTCCGAACGCCTGGTGCTGGATATCTAGCAAGCTGCGAAACCTGCTGCACATCGTCGTTTTGCCAAGCCATGGCCGACATGTGCAGCCTTCCCATGTTTTAACGCTCCAATCCCCTCCGTTTCTTAACCATAATCAGCCTCTTGTCGTTCAAGCTTGCACCCTGAGAAGTCGGCCTTGAATTCGGTTTGACGATAAGCTCGTACGCGCTCATGATAAATCATCCATTGATGATTATTTTGTTTCGGCTGCACTGAGTCAATGGAATGCACATCCGCCATTTTCATAACAAGGAAAGGTCAGATGCTAGTAGCACGGTTAGGCTCAACACCAGGTATCGACAATATTTCGATCCTGACAGAAAACGATTTATCCCAACCAGATCCGGGGCCCGGTGAAATATCTGTGAGGCTACAAGCGAGCTCACTGAACCAGCATGATTACAATGTAATTTTAGGACGTCTTCCTGCTGAGGCTGGTCGCATCCTTTTGTCAGATGCTGCAGGAACCGTCGAAGCTGTAGGCGCTGGAGTAACTGAGTTTTGTGAAGGCGACCAAGTCATATCCTGTTTCTTCCCGCAATGGATTGACGGGCGGCAAGGCATTCCAGGGTTCTCCACTGTTCCGGGGGATGGTGTGGATGGATACGCTCGCGAACACGTCATCCGGCCAGCGAGCTGGTTTGTTAGGGCTCCTCGACATCTTAATGTGCTCGAGTCGTCATCCCTGCCAACCGCTGCCCTTACCGCATGGAGGGCATTGGTGGTTGAGAATAAAGTTAAACCTGGTGATTCAGTTTTGATTCTTGGTACCGGGGGCGTGTCGATCTTTGCTTTGCAGTTCAGCAAAATGCTCGGCGCGCGGGTCATCGCCACGTCCTCTAGTAATGAGAAACTGCAGCGAATCAGTTCGCTTGGAGCAGATGATCTCATCAATTACATCGAGGTGCCTGAGTGGGGGCAGCGCGTCAGGGAGTTGACCGATGGACAGGGTGTTGACCATGTCATTGAAATAGGGGGACAAGGTACGCTCCCTCAATCCATTGAAGCCTGCCGAGTGGGAGGGCGAATAGCGTTGATCGGCGTGCTTACAGGTATTGGAGGTTATGTGCCTTTAGCAGCCATGATGGGCAAACAAATCCGCTTGCAAGGTTTGACGGTGGCTTCGCGCAGTGACTTGCAGGAGATGATTTCGGCAATGGAGGTCAATAAAATCCGGCCGATAATCGATGCGACGTATTCGCTCTCAAACTTGCGTGATGCACTGCGTCAAATGGAGAGCGGTAAGCATTTCGGGAAAATCGCGATCGATCATCGATAGGCAGGCTCGCCGGTCGCCTCTACGCTTATCCTGAAACTGATACGAGGAAGGTTGCCAGTCGGGTCAGCCTTCCTCGAATCCTTAGTTGCTACGCGTCTTCAAGAAGTGGAGGTGCGGAGTCGCTGATGGCTGGTGCGTAAACCCACTGCGCTAATGACTGCCAAGCCCGCCGCGCAGGCAAATATTGCACTGGGTCTTCCAGGGATCAGCTCCATTCCCGCAGAGACAAACTGTCCGAAGAAAATAGCCATGGAAAGGTAGGCTAAGTTGCGCCCTAGAAGTTGGTTGTGACTTTGCTCAATTGTCATATGGTTCACCAGCGGCACGGATAGTCCAAAGCCTGAGCCCAATGCAACAGCGCCGATCAGGTAGGTCGAGACGCCTTCGCCTACTGCAAAGAACATGTGGGCAATGGCGTAACAGATGAAGGAGATCGCGAGCGTTGCATGCTCGCCAACGCGCTTCACGACGCGAGGCATAATGGCCGCGGCGGCGACTGCGATCAGCGACACAAAGGAGAGGAAATAGCCTGTCTTTGCCTCATTCATCCCCATTTCATTCAGCGAGATCGGCAGCACAATTATGCCGGTAAAAAAGCTGAGCATAGATAGCACTGCTGCAACGTAGACAATCTTCAGGGCCTTTGGCATCGCGGTGTGGGTCATGGCGTTGCTAACCGGCTGAACGCTCGACTGCGTGCGGGGTACGAATAACAACAACATTCCAGCAAACACCCATGCAACGAGATACAGCGTGAATGGCCAAGCCCATCCGATCGTGGCCAGCAGTCCACCGATGAACAGGAAAATCACGCCACCGAGTTCGATGGCCATGCCTTGTCTGGCAATCATCGTCAGGCGGGCTGAGCCATCGTACAACGCAGAGATCATTCCCGTGCCGCTGGACATCACCAATGCAGTCGCAGCTCCAAGCAAGAGTCGATCAGCGAAGACTGCCCAAGGGCCGTGCAGTACTGCGCCAACGATGCCTAGGGCGCCATAGGCCACCAGTCCAATAAGCAGTGAGTTATACAAGCCGTAACGTTGCACCAGCCTGGCAGCAAGCGGCCCGAATAGCACGACTCCTAATGCCGGCAAGGTAACCAGTAACCCAACGCCATGATCAATGCCTAACTCCGCTGCGATGCGTGGCAATCCTGGGACGATGACACATCCCACCATGATGGTGAGACAAGCGACTGCGAGAAGCGTAAACGCCGCAAAGCCTGAAGGGGGGGATGGTGATGTGGGCATACTCACTCCGAGAAAACACTGTCCGTTCTATGGGATTAAAATCCGTTGTGCGGAACAGATGCTCGGTTTTTTCCCCTCGGGTGTCAAGGCGTGTCCGCCTAATGGCTGATTGCGAGGGGGTGACACAGGTTGAGGATAGGGACGGATTTAAGTGATTGGAGACAGCAGGGCAGGCGACGGATTTAAGAAAATGGAGCGCTGTCCTCTCTTAAGTGCTGTCACTAGGAGAGAAAGGTGATTGGGTTGATAGGGTATGATTCTCGCTTTCTGGTAACGCCTAGAGATCCCAAATGAGCCAAGACAAGGAAGCTTCCAGTAAACAGGTGATCGCTCGTGCGGCAGCTATGCTATCGGCACTCGAAAAATTCCCGTTTGGTGCGAGCCTCAGTCAACTTAGTGAAGCCTGTGGACTGCCGCGTACGACAGTGCATCGCATGGTGGGATCCCTCGAAGCTCAGCAGTTGGTAATCACTGATACAAATGGCGTGCGTCTTGGGCCGGCTTTGGTTCGACTGGCGGCTTCAGCGCATAAAGATGTCATTGGCATTTCTCGCCCATACATCGAGGCGTTGGGGCGTAAAACAGGAGAAACCGTCGATCTCTGTATTTATCGGGGCACCCATTCCGTCTTGGTAGATCAATACGTATCTAATCAAGAGTTGCGTGTTGTTTCTCCAATCGGCACCGCCTTCCCAATCCATTGCACCGCCCACGGCAAGGCGTTGCTGGCTGTGCTCAAGGAACAGGTTTTGGAGACGATGTTTTCCACAATTGATTCGTTCGACACGCGCACGGCGAACACCTTGAAAGACGTGAAGGCACTCCGAAAAGAATTAGTGAATATCTCACGCGCCGGTTACGCCGTGGATCGAGAGGAGCACGCTCGCGGGGTTTGCGGAATTGGTATCCACCTGCACACGGGATTTGTCGACCAATATGCGCTCGCGCTTGCGGTTCCGATGCTGCGTTTCGAAGAAAACTTCGACGAACTGAAAGCGGCTCTGTTGCAATGCAAAGCAGAGATTGAATCGGTGATAGGTGTTCCCTGACGTAGCTGATCAAGTGTTGGGCTTGCTAGATCTCCAGGGCTACGAATGATCAGTGATGTTGCATGCGGCACCTGGTGAATTTTGGCACTCATTGAAAAGCCCCTGGCGGGGCAGGGGCTTAGTGGGAGCGCTGAAAGGCAATTCAGAAATTGACGTTATCTTTCCCTTTCAACCCGAGGATCGCTCGAGCCTCAGCGGGCGTTGCAATCTCCATACCTAGCTCAGTGAGAATCGCCTTTATCTTGGTAACCTGCTCGGCGTTACTTACAGCAAGCTGGCCCTTACTGATGAACAGGCTGTCTTCCAAGCCGACCCGTACGTGTCCTCCTAGCATCGCAGACTGCGTGACCATCCCCATTTGTGCTCTACCGGCGGCGAGTGTTGACCACACGTAGTCCTTACCGAACAGCTTGTCCGCGGTGCGCTTCATGAAGACCAAATTTTCCGGATCCGATCCAATGCCTCCCAGAATGCCGAAGACCCCCTGGATAAAGAACGGCGGCTTCAGTAAGCCTTTGTCTACGAGGAACGCGAGGTTGTAGAGATGCCCAACGTCATAGCACTCGTGCTCGTAACGGGTGCCATGATCACGCATCAACTCAAGCGTGCGCTCAATATCGCGGAATGTATTACGGAAAATGAATGCGTCGCTGGTGGCGATGTAATCTTTTTCCCAGTCGAACTTCCACTCCTTGATTTTGCCCGCGAGCGGATGAAAGCTGAAGTTGATCGACCCCATGTTGAGCGAGCACATTTCAGGACTGAATTTCAACGCGGCGGCGAGTCGGTCTTCAGGCGTCATTTCCGGACTGCCGCCTGTGGTGAGGTTTATCACCGCGTCAGTCGCTTCCTTGATGCGTGGTAAGAATTTTCCAAATACTTGCGGATCACCTGTCGGCCGTCCGTTTTCCGGATCGCGTGCATGCAAATGAAGGATAGCGGCGCCGGCGTTAGCGGCATCGATCGCTTGC
Source organism: Pseudomonas sp. NPDC088885 (assembly GCF_044750025.1). Taxonomy (NCBI): domain Bacteria; kingdom Pseudomonadati; phylum Pseudomonadota; class Gammaproteobacteria; order Pseudomonadales; family Pseudomonadaceae; genus Pseudomonas; species Pseudomonas sp. NPDC088885. Next base: position 68,229 of record NZ_JBIVJB010000002.1, read on the forward strand.
TCTGCGATTTGATCAGGAGTGTAGGGCAGGTGAGGTGACAGCGTTGGGGTGTGTATCCCGCCAGTAATCGCGCATGTCACGATGATTTTTTGATTGCTCATTTCTGACGCTCCGTCTGTGGCTTGAGCATCCGGGTCAGGTGGTTATTCAGCCGTTCAGTCACTTCGGCTTGACGCCCTGCAGGCCACTCAAGAAAGCCGCGCCCCGTCTTCGCTCCCAACTCGCCGCGATTGACCCGCTCAGTGAGGCTAGGCAAAGGTTGGCTGGACTTGTCCAGGTCGGAAAGAATCACCGAATGAATGTCCAGGGTTAAATCAAGCCCTACCATGTCCGCGTTCTCTATAGGCCCGAATACTGGCAGCCGTAAGCCGAAGCTGTTTTTGACGACAAGGTCGACGGTGTTAGCGTCACAGACACCATTGCTGATGATCGCGTGGGCTTCGCGCCAGAGTGCATGTTGAAGGCGATTGCCAACGAAACCGGGCACATCTTTGTTTACGCGAACAGGCAGCTTTCCGCATGAAAGCAATAGGTCATAAACACGGTCGATCGCCCAGTCAGCTGAATCTTCCGTACGAATGACCTCGACCAAAGGAATCAACGGTGCTGGGTTCCACCAATGCGCGCCTACGATTCGGGCGCGAACCTGTGAATCAAGATGCTCGCCGATGTACCTGATCGGGATTACAGAAGTGTTACTTGCAAAGATTGCCTCTCGCGGTGCCAACCTTGCCAGCTCAGAAAAGATCTCCTTTTTTATTTCCAGTTTTTCCGGGCCAGCCTCGAACACTACATCAGCTTGCGCAACTGCCTCGCTGAGTTCAGTGCAAGGCTTAACGTTCACGGCCAGGCCATCATCAAGTCCAAGGTTTTGCAGCCCGTTGCGAACCTTAGTCGTAAGCGATTGAAGGCTGGCCTCAGAGGAGTCATATACCCGTACGGTATATCCATTGGCGGCAAAAACCTGAGCGATGCCGGCCCCCATTAGGCCGGAGCCTATAACAGCGATTTGGGTAGTCATATGTTTAATCCCTAGCCGGCGGTATAGCCGCCATCGATATAGAAAATCTGACCGGTGCAGAAATCCGATGCCCCTGAGAGCAGGAACTGCGTAGCACCAACCAAATCTTCGGGTTCGCCGAGTCGACCGAGCGGGATACGGGCCAACATTCCCGTACGGGCATTGATTCCCCTTTCTGTGTCTTCGAACATCCATGCCGTAAGAGGAGATCGAAACACTGTGGGAGCGATGGCGTTTACCTGGATACCTTGGCGTCCCCATTCACACGCCAAGGAGCGGGTAAGCCCATCCACGGCATGTTTCGAAGGGCAGTACGCGCTATAGCCAGCAGAGTGCCCCAGCTTTCCTCGAGTAGACGAGACGAAGACGATTTTTCCACCGCCCTCTTGTTGCATGAATTGATCGGCAGCTGCTCGAGCCATCAACCATGAGCTCTTCACGTTCGCATCCATGACTGCCTGCCATGCGTCGACAGGAAAATCAGAGGCCAGTCGAACGTCGTTAACACCGGAAGCAATTAAGACTCCATCCAAACGCCCAAAATGTTGGATGGTCTGCTCAATGATTGAGCGAGTGATCTCGTCTGATTCAGGACGAGCTGAGATAGCGAGGATATGAGCGCCTTGGCCGGAAAGCTCTTCACTGAGAGTGGAGAGCTTGTCTTTTGTGCCTGCGACCAAGACGAGCTTGGCCCCCTCCGACGCCAGAGCTTTCGCAGCGGCAGCTCCCAATGCTCCGGTCGCACCAGTGATGACGATGACCTTACCGGCCACGGAAAATCGTCCAGATGTATTGTTTGACATTCAGACCTCCTTCGCTGGAATGGGCAGCATCACAACCAGCATGCTTGCGGGAAGATTGCTTCGATTGACCACGGCACGGCGTTCACCGGCCTGGATGCAACAAGAATCAAATGGTTTGAGGACTACTTCCTCGTCATCAGTGCAGACGGTGACTTCGCCACTGCAGACGAAGTACACCTTCTCTTGGCCAGATGCGTCCCATACCGCTCCACCCTGGGGGAGCAGATGGGAAAGGCCCACTACTGTCTCGCGAGCAGGGGTTGCATCAGCCCCCTGCAGCCGCAAGCAGTAGATGTCGTGATGCCCAGGAGGCTGGTAGGGATGTGCGTCCTCAATGCGAGTGACGAACATAGCCCTTACTCCTCAGCGCCAGCTTCGATGCGGAATTTCTGCTCGGGATCGACCATGGCAACCAGGCGGACGATGCAGCCGTCGCCCTTCGTCCAGCGCCATGGAAAGGCGGCAAACGTAACGCGCTTGCCGGTAACCTTATCGAGATCACCACCCACGTTCTCAATGCCTGGAATACCGGCAGTAAGCAGGGCGCGGTGCGCAGGCTCCCACAGAGGGAAATCCTCGATGACCTCTCGGCCAGTTTCTTCTTTGTATTCCTCCATAACGCGCGGCAGTAATGGGCCAACACCGTGTGGGCCAATGGCCGTTGCGAGAGGGTGATCTAACGCCTGCTGATCAACGCCTACCATCTTCACGCCTTTTGCGGCCAGCCACTCCCCAGCGTCTTTGTAGAGGCCAGGCGAATATGCGTAGTACATGCTGTTGTCACCATAGTGATGGTGCCAGCCAGTGTTGATGATCACGATGTCGCCAGGACGGATGCGAGGGCGCGCATTCTCCAAGTCCTGGGCAGTGATTACCTCCCACTTCTTCTTCGGAATCGACACAACTACGCCGGTGCCGAAGAAACGCTCCAGAGGGATTTCATCGAGGAAGGGAGTCCCCTCTACCACGTGGGCAGGAGCATCGATATGGGTACCGCTATGCATCACCGTGGTGATGCGCTGAGTGAGGACACCAGATTTGGCGTGGTAGTGAATACGTTCGATTTTGACGTCTTCGAAATACGGCCAGTTCGGAACGCCGAGACCCCAAGGATGGCTGAGTTCGAAAAATTCGACGGAGTCTGTGCTGCTTGGAGCGGCTTTTGGGTAAGAACTCATCTCGTATCACCTTTTATGTTGTTTTTGGTGTGTACCGCATTACGGTTATCAACGCCGCAATGTGGTTAAAGTTTTGATCGCAACTTTGTTTGCTGTCAATACAAGTGCAGTGTCCATCTGACGGAATCACGGACTAAGACTTCTTGTTTTGCGTTCTACTTCTTGATTTAAAAGAATTTTCACGTAGATGATTTTTTTTAAGAAAATTAGCCTCAGCTTTGTTGCTGTACCGCATTGTGGGTTTTAGTCATATTTTTATAATGTAAGTTTAGATAGTAACCTAATCGTTTTATCTTTGAGTACGCTGGTACTAAGTCCTACAGGTACATAAGAATGTAACTGAAATATATAAATATCTTTGTCATTAAATTCTCCTAAGCTATTGAAAATAATGGTAATAAATCATCATCGCGACGATTATTTTCGTGCTCGTTCACTGTTGTGATGATGACCTGTCATCGATTCGTGTTGACAACCAAAGGGGTGAGAAATAGTCTTTTAGTCATGTGGATGGTGTGTACCGCAATGCGGTCAACATAAAAATAAGAGGCCTCACATGTTCAAGACTAAACGCTTTAAATCGACTGTCCTTCTCTTGGGGGCAGGCTGTCTCTTAATCTGGTTATTAGTAGCCAGTTTCTATGCTTACATCCGCGAAATAATTCGGCTCACGCTAGAGGAATACTCTAGGCCGTGGCTTTGAGTTGCGTGTAATTCCACGATAAAAATAAGAAAGGTGTTGAAATGTCTAAGTATCGATGTGTCTTCATGTCGTGTGTCGCGGCGAGCTTTTTAGGAAGCTCGGTCGGTGTGTGGGCGCAAGGAGCCGAAGAAGAAGCATGGGGAGACGGCGCTTTAGCTCGATCCATGTTTGGAGATGACTTCGAACAGTCTTCGGGTGTTCGAATCAAAGGCGTGGCTCAGATTGGCTGGTCTCACAATGACGCTTCCGATGCCGGGTGGTCGCCAAATGATGGCCATACCAACTATCCGGTGGTTGGTGCAAATGATGAGGGGTTTCAGCTCAATGGAATCCAGCTGACTGCTGAGAAATCCCTAAAATCCAACATCCTTCCTCGAATCACTCCGCTCCCTGGGCCTAAGCCCGAAGAGTTCTCTTGGGGTTTCACAGCCGAATTAATTTACGGCCGCAATGGCTTGATGGCGGGAATGTATGGTTTTGATCAGCAATGGGCGATCAACCGTCCTGGCAATGATGACTCAGTAAAGGCTGCTACTAGCCATCAGAACTATCTGGCGGCGCCTCAGGCATATCTGCAGTTTTATATGCCTGTATTGGATGGGCTTGCAGTGACTGTCGGCCGATTCGGCTCTGGGGTTGGATACGAGATTCCTCCGGCAACACGTCCTAGTCCTAACTTCTTTTACACCCACACTTACGCACTTGTGTCGCAGCCCGATCAAGTTGCTGGCGTACTGGTCTCCACGAATGTGTTCCGTAACAACTACGGTTTGCTCGCAGCAGAGTTGGGCGTCGTGAATGGACGTCAGAACTGGCAAGACAACAATGCCCAGAAAAGCGCTTTGGGAGCTCTCCGCTGGAGAAGTCCTGACATGCGAACTTGGGTTGATTACAGCTTCATGAGCGGGGACGAACAGAACGATTTGGATCACGACATTCAAATGCCGGTCTCAAGGATCCTATCTGACACAGGGCTGCGGCGAGATCACCATTCGTTGCTGGTTCGTCACCACTTCGATGAGCGTTGGATGTTGGCGGTGGAAGGTCTTAGCGGCAAGCAGCGAGGTAACGCCGATCATTCGATTGACTTGATCACTGGCCAGCCCTTCTCGGGTGCACATTACCGCGGCGCGAATGCCACGCTGCGATACAAAAGCAGCAAGTTGGTTGAGTACGGCGTACGAGTCGAACGATTCGAAGATCCAGACGGATTTGCACTGCTGCCTACGACAACAGTCGCGGGGTCATATAACGCCGTGACCGTTGGCGCCAACCTGAATCTCCATCCCCATTTAGTGGTGCGTCCGGAAATTCGATATGACTGGCAGTCAGACAACGATGGTGTGCGCGCTTACGGTGCCGGCCGCGCTGAACACCAAACCACTTTCTCGATAGACGCGTTGATTTACTTCTAACCCCCTCAATCGCACTGCATTGACTACCACACAGGTTAGGTGATCGAAATGGCTCGTGAAATTAACTCGATTGACAGCTTTCGTTTCAAGCTTTTTTTAGTGATGGCGTTGGTTCTGATGTGTCATCACGCTGCTTTTGCGTCGGACAAAATCGTGATTGGCGCATCGTTACCATTGTCCGGGCCGCTCGCAGGTTTTGGGGGTTATCAGCGTTGGGGTTATGAAGCTGCCGTTGCGGACATCAACGAGAAAGGCGGGGTGTCGATCAAGGGTGAGAAGCGCCTGGTGCAATTGGTTGTTCGGGACGACAAAACCGATCCGGTCACCACCTCCCGAAATGTTCAGACGCTTATCAATCGAGATAACGCGGTGGCATTACTAGGGTCGTGTACACCCGCGCTGGTTAATGCCGGAGGTCTAATGGCCGAACGCAGTCAAATACCAATGGTCACGGGTTGTAGTCCGCTTGCGAGCTTTCGCTCCGTTCGGCAATGGAAATATGTTTGGTCGATTTTCTTCGATGAACCAGACGTCGCTCAAGCTCCTTTTAAGATGCTGCAAGAACTCGCGATACCGACTAATCGGAAGATCGCAATTCTTCATGACAACGGGCCCGACGGCACTGCTGTTGGCGGTGAGTACTGGCCAAAAGCTGCGGCCGAAGCAGGTTACGAGATTGTGGTGAAGGAATCTTTCCCGATCGACAACACCCAATTCGGCTCAATGCTCATGAAGGCGAAAGACTCTGGAGCCGACATCGTATTGGTCAACGCAATTACGCCGCAGGCAGTTGCCATTCGCAAGCAGATGGAAACCGCAGGGTTGCGTCCAAAAGTGCTCTTCATGGAAAAAGGCGCAGAGCCAGAGCAATTCGCAACAGCCCTCGGCAAATTAGCAGATGGGGTGATGGTCGGTAGCTATTGGGATCCGAGCTTTCCGTATCCAGGATCGAAAGCGCTGGGCGATCGTTTTGAACGTGAGTCAGGCTCCAGCTTCAGCCAGCATATTGCAGATTCATATGCTGCGGCACAGGTGCTGTTGGACGCCATTGAGGCCGCCGGCAGTGTTGATCGGGATGCGATCAACACCGCGATAGCCGCCACCGATAAAAGCTATGTAGTGGGGCCTGTAAAGTTCGCAGCTGATCATACTTCCAAGATTCCGACTGCGATCGTGCAGTGGCAAGCGGGTAAACCAATCGTCGTGTGGCCCCAAGAGCGAACCACCGGCGTAATTTTCGCTGTCACGCAGTAGGAGGCTGACATGCCAACCTTTGAAGTTATTGCAAACAGCATTACCTCAGGTGTTTTGCTGGGTGGAACCCTCGCACTGACCGCTCTCGGGCTCTCTATCGCGCTCGGTGTTATGAGGTTAGTAAATCTCGCTCATGGCGAACTGTTGGTCGGCGGAGCGTACCTGGGATACTTCCTCCTCACCCGGTTCGGAATTGATCCCCTATGGGCATTGCCTTTGATTGGAGGTGCCATAGGGTGTCTTTCCTACCCTTTGCAGCGAATATTAATAACGCCATTGGCGGGGAAGGGCATGGAGGCATCGATGATGACGATGTTTGCCGTCTCCATCATCCTGCAAAACCTGTATTTGCTCGTGTTCAGTGCAGACACGCGTGCTATTGACCTTCCTTACGCATCTACAGCAATACATGTTGGCGGTTTGACCATCTCGACCAGTTATTTAATAGGATTTGCTGTGTCGATTGTCGCAATCGGCGCCGTGTACTGGCTAACGTCCCGAACTCACTTTGGTCGTGAGCTGCGGGCGAGCGCCAGTGACCCCATAGCCGCTTCTATCAATGGGGTGAACGTGAAACGGGTTCACTCGCTAGCTTTCGCCCTGGGTGCTGGCTGCGCAGCAATGGGGGGAGTGTTGGTCGGTACGGCCTTCGCGTTCACTCCAACCACTGGTGCGGGATATCTCCTGACTGCTTTCACGATTGTTGTTTTAGGTGGTTTAGGGAGCATACCCGGCACGTTGATTGGCGGGGTTGTCCTTGGAGTTCTCCAGAGCTTTGGTGCTTTGGCGCTGGGAGACGGTTATCGCGACCTGGTAGGCCTGACTCTCTTCTTGGTCGTTCTGACTTTTCGTCCTGCTGGCATGTTCAATCGAGGAGCTGCGTAATGGGGCAGATCATCGCAAAAACCACGAAAGTTCCGTCGGTTGAGACGCTGAAAATCCAAAGCGGCGGGTTGATGCTGATGGCGCTTATCGTCATTGGTGCGTCTGGCCTTTCCGCTGGGAATTATGCGTTAGAAGTCGGGTTCCAGTTCTTGCTTCTGCTCATCATGGCCGAGGCCTGGAATCTAATGGCTGGCTATACGGGACTGGTATCGCTGGGTACTGCATCCTTTGTAGGGATTGGCGGCTACACACTTGTCGGTTTGATGAATCGATTTGACGCGTCGCTGTCAGTAGCGGTATTTGCCGCAGGTATCGCGGCAATGGTGTTAGCTCTTTTGGTTTCCAGAGCAGTCTTCCGGATGCGAGGGCTTTATTTCACCGTAGGCACGTTGGCTCTAGCCGAGGCGCTCAGGATGTTCATGGTGAACTCCGACTACTTTGGCGGCGCAACTGGGATTTTTCTTGCCAAGGATTCGCCATCTCTTAAAGCACTGTTTTGGATGGCATTCGGCGTCTTGGTCTTAACTACGATGCTGATGCAGATTGGTACCCAGGGACGCTTTTCAGTGCTGCTTCGTGCTGTGCGAGATGATGAAGATGCTGCTGCACAGGCAGGTGTCCGGGCGTTTCGCGTGAAACTGGGTGTCTTTGCTCTCTCTAGCTTTCTGATAGGGCTTGCGGGCGGGTTACAGGCACTGAAACTGGGTGTCATCGAACCCTATGGAATGTTTGGTCTTCAGTGGACGGTAAATGTGCTGACGGTCGTGATCATTGGTGGTCAAGGTAAGCGATTTGGCTCGCTCGTTGGCGCCGTACTGGTTGTTGCACTCAGCGAAGCGCTTGCCGACTATCCCGCAGTGCATCTTCTGCTGATGGGCTTCGCTTTGATTGTGATCATCCGCTTCGCCCCCCAAGGGCTTGCCGGTTTACTTGAGCGAACTTTCAACCGTCGGGCGCAGGGAGGTGTGAAGTGATCAAACATCAATGCGAGGTGGATACTACCGTCCCAGCATCAACTCCTTTGCTTCGTACCGAAGACCTTAAGAAGTCATATGGTGGCGTACATGCCATCCAAGGCATTTCTTTCGAGCTTCACAAGGGGGATGTCTGCGGTGTTATCGGCCCGAATGGAGCGGGCAAATCTACGTTCATCGGGTTGCTGGGAGGAGCATTGTCACCGAGTGGCGGGCGGATTTACTTCGAAGGCAATGATGTAACCCGGCTACAGGCGCCTTACCGGGCTAGTCTTGGTATTGGCCGTACCTATCAGGTACCTCGGCCTTTCTTAAATATGTCGGTTATGGAGAATCTGCTAACGGCCAAATTTGCTCTTCACCCCCTTATTGGCGCTGGAGAGGCTAAAGCGTTCTGTGAGGAGATTCTCGAGCGTACCGGTTTGCTTGAACAAAAAGATTGGCTGGCTAAAGACCTTCCGCTGCTACGGCGCAAGCGATTGGAAATTGCCAGAGCGCTGGCCATCCGACCGCGACTCCTACTTCTGGATGAAGTGGGGGCAGGCCTGATCGACAGTGAAGTCAGTGAGCTAATTGAGCTGATTCTTTCTCTAAAAGACAAGGTCGATTCGATCATCATCATCGAGCACGTGCTAAGAGTGGTTCGAGAGTGTTGCAATCGGACGCTGGTTATAAACTTTGGCAAAAAGATTGCCGAGGGCCCAACCAGCGATGTGCTAGCGAGTAGGGAGGTCGCCGAAATTTACCTGGGGAATGCCGCCAATCGACATTCTCAATCAGTTACTGAAAGCCCTCATGAACAGAAAACTACGTCCCCTGTCGGCGTGCTGCCACAAGCCGTCTTGGACGATGCAGAATGTCTGAAGCCTAGTGAGCCTTTGCTGGAGCTCCTCCAGGTTCACGCTGGTTACGGTCAGGCGAAAGTACTGCAAGGGGTGAGTCTTAAAGTCTTCCCAGGCAGCACTGTAGCCATACTGGGCACCAATGGCGCGGGCAAAAGTACCCTGGCCAACGTCATCAGTGGTGTACTGAGACCAACCGCTGGACAGTTCAGGATCGATGGAAAAGATGCGGGCTTGAGTCTGCCCTATGAACGGTCTCGCTTGGGCATCGCACAATGCCAAGAAGGGCGGAAGATTTTTCCTAACCTAACAGTGGAGGAAAATCTGCTGATCAGTACCCGTGGTCTCACTAGGAATCAGCGCCTGGATCGCCTCGATGGTATCTACACTTTGTTCCCTGATCTCCATAAGCGACGTCATGATGGGGGGACTGCGATGTCCGGTGGTCAACAGCAGATGTTGGCAATTGGTCGGGCCCTCATGGCACGACCGCGACTGATTGTATTTGACGAAATTAGCCTCGGCCTCGCACCGGTAATGATGGATAGGTTGTACATGGCCTTAATGGAGCTTAAGAAAAGCGGACTCACCTTGGTGATCGTAGAGCAGGATGTCGCTAGGGCGCTGGAATTGGCGGACGAGGTTCACGTGCTTGAGCATGGAAAAATCGCGTTGACCGGGGACGCGCGGAGCGTGAAGCACGACCCCAGATTGAAATCGCTATATATCGGAGAAGCAATAGCATGACCGAGAGCCTGAAAAATCTGGTGCATGCCTCCAGCACGATTTATGGAGATGAACCTACCCCACTTGGTAGCAAAGTTTCTCGAGAAAATGGGATTCAGGTTATCGCTCGCGCTGCGGCGGTGCTCAATGCTTTAGGGGCGGAGCTCGATGGCTTGAGCCTGGGGCAGATCGCGGCGCGAGTGAATCTCCCACGCTCCACGGTACAGCGCATAGTTTATGCGTTAGAGGGCGAGGGCTTGGTGTCTGCAACTCAACAGGGTGTGAAGCTTGGGCCTACCATCGCACGCTTAGGAAGCTTGGCCCGAATGGACGTGAAAAACGTTGCTCGTCCTCATCTCCAGGCGCTGGCCAGGGAGGTCAACGAAACCGTCGATCTATCGATGCTCGTTGAAGATCAATTTCTGTTCATTGATCAAGTTGTGTCAGATCGGAAGCTTCGGATCGTGTCATCAGTAGGGGCGATGTTCCCTCTGTATTGCACAGCTCACGGCAAGGCTTACCTCGCTCAGTTGCCTGATGAACAGGTAAAAAATCTGCTTTTCGGCAAGATGCGTCGGCATACCGCTAATACCATCACCGATATCAATCAGTTGATCCGGCAGTTGGAAGAGGTGAGGGCTACTGGCTACGGATACGATTTTGAAGAGCACTCCGAGGACGTCAGTGCAGTAGGCACCATGGTCGACGATTCGGCGGGTCTTCAGTATGCATTGAGCATCACCGTCCCGGCGTCACGTTTCACTCGCGACTTTAAAGAGCTGACCCTCGCGTTGGGTAAATGTAAGTCTGCGATTCAAGAAACCCTGAATGCTGCACGTGTCTGACTTTAAATAATTTTAAGGAGCGGCTCATGGAGCTGAACCAGGTTTCCGCGTTGCTTGAAAGTGCTCCAATGAAACTCGAAACAGGATTCGAGCGCCTTGAAAGCGGAGTGCTACATGTCGCTTGCCGGACTGACATGCACGGTTGCTCAGGTGAAATGTTTGAATGGTGGTTCCGGTCGAGACCCGATACTCAACGCTACATTTGGTGGCACCCTGTCGATCATGTTGCGAGTCATTGGATTGAGGGCGCGGCTGATACCCATATTGGCTCAATCCATTTAGCTGAAGAATATTTTTCAGGCCTGCCTTCTCAGAAGCTGGCGATTCAATTTCGCCATCCTCATGAGTTTTTTGAACCGGACGGATACGAACGAGCGAAGCGTGATAAGCGGGTTTCCGCGGCGATCTGCGCTCGTATTGCGCCTGAGGAAGGGCTTTCCAAACGAGACAACGAGGGTCGCCTACTAGGGGGGCGGTTGTTACACATAGGAAGGGACACAAGCTGGGGACTTGTGCTCAGAAGCCATTTCTACCTAGGGCAAGACCTGGTGTCCCAGGGCCTGGGAGCGGAAACTATTACAGAAATGGTGCCCGAAGAATTTGGTCAGGCGCTGCTTATGCATTGTTACAACGAGTTCACGTTTTTATCTCGCTTCCTCCCTTCGTTGTACGTTAGTGAGAACCGCGACAAGCTGTCTGTTGGAACGCCCTGGTAACATTGGAAACCCTAAGCAGCCTGCAGGGATGGCTGCTTAGGGTCGACAGTTCATTGCTAGCTCACCATAGCTTAAACGTGTAATCAATGTTGAGCCTTGTCTCGTCAACGTTACGAGCAAAATCGCTCTGGTAGTGGCCTTGTCGAACACGGAAGGCGACGCCTGAGAAAGTGCCTTGCTGAATAACGTAGGCAAGTTCGATGTCTCGTTCCCATTCGGAGCCTGACCAGTCATATTGTGGGAGGTGAACGTTATCACCTCGAACAACTCGGATCATGCCGGTTAATCCAGGAATTGCCATCGCAGCAAAGTCGTATTGATACTTGGCTTGCCAAACGCGCTCGTCCGGATTTATGTACTCTGAGACGAGGCTCCCACCAACGATAAGGTAAGGATCGGTGCCAGCAAGATAAGGCATCGCGCTTTCGCCCGAGAGGCGCATATGACCCAAGCTGAAGGTGTGAGCCTTATGGCGATAGCTTAGGTTAATGTTGAAGTTGTAATTGTCGACGTTGCCTGCACGTTCTGCACCATCGCCCAAGCTCCGAAACAAATAAGCTTCTGTAGTCAGCGAATCGCTGCCGATGGCCGCTTTGTGGGTAGCGCCTACAAAATGCTGCGTATAGATGTCCTGAAGTTGCGCGAAGTAGTAGCTAGTCTTCAAAGAAGGATTCCACTGGTACTCGGCCCCACCATAGTAAAACGAATCGGACTCAGCACTGCCGATAAACCGGTTATTAGGACTACTTACCCTTAGCTTGTCACCGTTGGTTGAGTCGCGATAAATCTGCCGATCAAATGAGGCTGCATTGATTGTCAGATTGTCGATCTCTTTTGACTGAAGGGTTGCGCCCTCATAGTAAGGGGCAAACAATCTAGCAGTCACAGGGAATGCGACCGGCACCAAGGTCGTGACGCTCCCTATTTGAAGTTCGGTCTTCGAGATTCTTGCCTTCCCTGCTACGCCTGCCTTGCTGTAATTGGGGCGTGGCTCTCGGTCGCTGGTGTCATAAGGGAGTAAGCCTGTGCCTGTGCGGTCAGGACTAGAGTCAAGCTTGAACCCTGCCATAGCTAACGTATTCACCCCGAAACCAACCGTCCCTGGGGTAAATCCCGAGCTGAAATTAAATTGGAAGCCTTGAGCCCATTCCTGAGCTTGCGATTGTCCGCTACCGTCGCGAAAGTCACGATCCATGTAGAAGTTTCGAAGAGCGAGTGTGGCGCTGCTGTCCTCGACGAAGCCGCTCGCTATAGAGCAGGTCGCGTGCGAAAGCAGCAGCGCAGTTACGTACTGAGCCGCATTCATGATTGGATTCTCTATTATTATTTTTAAATGAGTCGAAAGAGCATGGCGACTACTCAGTCGCCTTATGAAGCGTTCAAGCGTTATGCAATTCTCAGCGCCATTTTCCGTTCTTCTCTACGAAGTAGAACAATGACGCTTGCAGCCGCGGCCAAAATTCCAGGAGATGCCGCCAGCATCAGTCCTGCCACTCCCGTACCTGACGCAAGCATTTGACCGGCAATCAAAGGGCCGCTCATGGAGCCTAAACGACCTATTGCTACTGCCGAGCCAACTCCTGTCGCCCGAATCGCGGAGGGATAGAACTGTGGGGCCAAGGCATACAGGATCAGCTGCGCGGCGAGCACGAAAAAGCCTGCGATAAATCCGGCGATCAACATATTTACGAAGCTGGCTGATACTCCTAAGCCGAGCAGGGCCAGCAGCATGCCGCCATAGATCAAGGCAACGAGCTTGATGGCGTTCCAGCGATCGAGGAGTACGCCGGCGAGAATGGAGCCGGAAGCCATTCCCAGATTCAGTAGCGTTTGAACTGTCCCAACTTCTGATCGACTGAACCCTTGGCCCGCCAGCAATGTGGGAAGCCAGTTCAGCAACATGTAGACAACGGTCAGTGTGAAGAAACAACTGATCCACAAAAGCAGGGTCGGCATTGCCTGGCCCCTTCCAAACAAACCATCTGCAATACCAGTACGGGGTTGAGCGTTCGGTGATCTGGTCGTTGCTTGGTACGAAGATGATTCAGGCAAGAAAAAGTAGAGCACCGGCGCGACGATTATTGGAGCCCACCCACCGACATGGAAAACCAACTGCCATTGCTCAGCCCCACCAAGCATCGCTACCAACGAAGCGGTCGCTCCTCCTAGAGGCACTCCGCAATACATCAGGCTCACTGCAGTTGCGCGCCCAGTCTCTCGAGCCGATTCGGATGACAGCGCGATCAAGTTGGGGAGGGCAGCTCCAAGCCCCAGCCCAGTCATGAACCTTGCCGACAGCAAACTTGGCAAATCCCAAGCCATGCTGGTGACGATAGAAAAGGCACCAAACAGCAGGACGGAGCCAATGAGCACTGTCTTTCGTCCGATCCTGTCAGCTAGTAGCCCACCAATAAATGCGCCAGGCAGCAGGCCCAAAATACTCGAACTGAATACCCAGCCCATCTCCGCCTTACCCAGTTGGAAGTGAGCGGCGATTCCTGGCCCTGCGATTCCCGCCGATTGAATATCCACGCCTTCGAGCAGTGCGACGATGAAACACAAGGCCACGGTGATTACGGCGTGGTTACGAGCAGGCTTCATAAGTCACCCCCGAAATACCTTGGTTCTGTGCTGGTGAGATCGATACGGACGACAGGTGGTTTCGCCCGATGGTGGAGTGGCTTGCATGATTCAAAGGCCATGATTGCGCTCTCGTTGGTATTGTTATTGTGATTCGTTAGGTCTGTTAACGAGTTTTCGCGATCATAGATGCAAATTTCAAGGATAGTCAACGAGTGATGATTTATTCCTTTTGGGGCGGAAATCGGTAATTGTAACGAATATAATCGTATAAGCACCGTATTCAAAGGCTCCATCGGCTAGCCGCCTAAGCTTTTGTAGGGCTGCTAAATGCGCCAGGCAACATTTCACTAAATTTGATCACGAAGAAAATGATTAATTGACATAACTATATTTCGAAGATTATTGTCGTTTCACCATGAACGGCCATCGAGCCAAACCCGGGGTGAGATATGAGCAAGTACGAAAACCGTTGGAGCACCGTAAAAGTCGAACTGGAGGAGGGCATCGCTTGGGTGATCCTGAATCGCCCCGAGAAACGCAATGCGATGAGTCCTACGCTGAATCGCGAAATGCGCGATGTGCTGGAAGTCCTCGAGCAGGACGCCGAAGCTCGCGTGCTGGTATTGACTGGCGCTGGTTCAGCCTGGACTGCCGGCATGGATTTGAAGGAATACTTCCGAGAAATCGATGCGGGCCCGGAAATTCTTCAAGAGCGTATCCGTCGTGATGCTTCTGAGTGGCAGTGGAAACTGCTGCGGATGTACACCAAGCCGACGATCGCGATGGTGAACGGGTGGTGCTTCGGTGGCGGTTTCAGTCCTCTGGTTGCTTGTGATCTGGCAATCGCGGCAGATGAAGCCACCTTCGGCCTCTCGGAAATCAACTGGGGTATTCCGCCAGGCAACCTGGTAAGCAAGGCAATGGCCGATACCGTCGGGCATCGTCAATCGCTTTACTACATCATGACTGGCAAGACTTTCGATGGGCAGAAAGCCGCCGAAATGGGTCTGGTCAACAAAAGTGTCCCGCTGGCCCAGCTTCGCGATGAAGTTGTATTGCTGGCTCAAGATCTCTTGGACAAGAACCCTGTCGTGCTGCGGGCAGCGAAAATTGGTTTCAAGCGCTGCCGTGAACTCACCTGGGAGCAGAACGAAGATTACCTGTACGCCAAGCTTGATCAGTCACGCCTGCTCGACACCGAGGGCGGCCGTGAGCAGGGCATGAAGCAATTCTTGGATGATAAATCTATCAAGCCGGGTCTGCAGGCCTACAAGCGCTGAGGTCGTCAACCACGTAGCGCTGCAGATTCGCGTCGCTACGTCACGCCCGATCGTCAATCAGCCTTTGCGTAACTAGGAGAGATCAATGTTCAACGTTCCTCTGTTGATAGGCGGTCAAGCTAGGCCTGCCTCAAATGGGAAAACCTTCGAGCGATGCAATCCTGTGAGCGGTGTTGTCGTTTCTCAGGTAGCAGCTGCCACTGTGGAAGATGCAGATGCAGCTGTCGCGGCAGCCAAGGATGCATTCCCTGCATGGGCTGCTTTACCGCCAAGTGAGCGTCGTGCGCGACTGCTGCGGGCGGCTGAGCTCATGACTGAAAGAGCTGCGGAGTTCGTCGCTACTAAGGGTGAGACCGGCGCCATGGCGAACTGGTACGCCCACAACGTGTTCTTGGCGGCGAACGTATTGCGTGAGGCTGCATCGATGGTTACCCAGATTCAGGGGAACGTGATTCCATCGGACGTACCAGGTTCTTTTGCCATGGCGATACGTCAACCTTGCGGAGTGATTCTGGGCATCGCACCGTGGAATGCGCCGGTCATTCTCGCGACTCGAGCAATCGCTATGCCGTTAGCGTGTGGCAACACGGTGGTATTGAAATCTTCAGAAATTAGTCCTGCCGTTCATCATCTGATCGGACAGGTGCTCCAGGATTCAGGTCTTGGAGATGGCGTGGTCAACGTCATCAGTAATGCCCCGGAAGATGCCTCTAAGATTGTTGAACGATTGATCGCAAATCCTGCGGTACGACGCGTTAACTTCACAGGGTCAACACATGTCGGGCGGATTATCGGAGAGCTGTCAGCGCGTCATCTGAAGCCAGCCTTGCTTGAGCTAGGCGGTAAGGCTCCTCTGGTCGTGTTAGCCGATGCTGACCTCGAAGCCGCAGTAGAGGCCGCTGCATTTGGCGCCTACTTCAATCAAGGCCAGATATGCATGTCCACCGAGAAGCTAATCGTGGACGAGAGCGTCGCCGACCGCTTTGTTGAGATGCTGACCGTTAAAGTTCAGACGCTCCATGCAGGTGATCCGGAAGATGAAAATTCTGTATTGGGATCTCTCGTGGATAGTGCTGCCGCACGACGAATTCAAGGGATGGTAGGTCAGGCAATCGAGTTGGGGGCAAACCTCATTTGTGGCGGCAAAGTGGAGGGCAGCATCATGCAGCCTGTGCTACTCGATGGCGTCACTTCGGACATGCAGCTATATCGCGAAGAGTCGTTCGGGCCTGTCGCGGTAGTCATCCGCGGAAGCGGGGACGAGGAGTTGATTCGTCTGGCCAATGATTCAGCGTTCGGACTTTCCGCAGCCATTTTCAGTCGAGACACTTCGCGCGCCCTGGCGTTGGCTCAACAAATTGAGTCGGGTATTTGCCACATCAATGGCCCAACCGTCCACGACGAACCACAGATGCCTTTCGGCGGCGTCAAGGCCAGCGGTTACGGTAGCTTTGGAGGCAAAGCTTCCATCGACCAGTTCACCCAGTTGCGATGGGTGACCATCCAGCATGGTAATCGAGCCTACCCAATTTAACTGCGTACCCACGCTTTATTGGTTCTCTACTGCTTCGAATAAAAACAACACGAGGCGCTGACTCTTCAGTGCTTCAACACGCTGAAGGCTTGATCTCTTAGAGATCGCCTTGCGTTGCAATCTGCAGAGGTTCAATACGTGAATAGCGAAACTACGTGGAAAGAGTCGCCCGAGGTAGGGGGGCATGCACTGCCTCCCATACGCCCGGTTGTCATTGGTAGGCCTGGAGTGACGATCGAGCAGCGTGGTGGGGCTATCTACCTTCGATCGAACGAGTATTTGGAAGCCTATCCAAAACGCTTGATGGATCGTCTCGTGCACTGGGCGCAAGCTAAACCTGACCATACGTTTGTTGCACGCCGAGATTCGGATGGGGCGTGGGTGCGAATTAGCTATTCGCAAATTCTGCAGCGAGCTCAGATCATTGGTCAGCATCTGCTGTCGTTCAATTTAAGTGAAGAGCGCCCACTGGTCATCTTGTCGGGCAACGATTTGGAGCATTTGCAGTTAGCCACTGCGGCCCTTTATGTCGGCATACCTTACTGTCCGGTCTCTACGGCCTACTCAACGGTCGCGCAGGATTTCGGCAAGCTCAAACACATTATCGACACGCTAAACCCTGGCCTAATTTTCGCGGCCAATGGGGCAATGTACGAGCGCGCGATAGATTCAGTAGTGTCGATTGATACGCCTGTGGTGCTGACTTGCGGAGAGCTTCAGAAACGACGTCATATTTCGTTTGAAGATCTATGCCAGCCCATCGATACGCGCGACGCTCTTGCGGCGTTCGAGCAGGTTCAGCCCTCCACCATAGCCAAATTCCTGTTCACGTCCGGTTCCACCAAGTTGCCCAAAGCGGTGGTTACCACGCAGCAGATGTTGTGCGCGAATCAGCAGATGCTGCGCCAGACGTTCCCGGAGTTTATCGAGGAGCCACCCGTCTTGGTGGACTGGTTGCCCTGGAACCATACCTTCGGCGGCAGCCATAACGTCGGTATCGTTTTGTATAACGGCGGGACGCTGTATATCGATGATGGAAAACCGACGCCTCTGCATTTCGCGGAGACGCTGCGTAATCTCCTCGAAATCTCCCCTACCGCATACCTAACAGTACCAAAGGGTTGGGAGGAGCTAGTCTGCGCGCTGGAGAAGGATGCAGTTCTCAGGGAAAGATTTTTCTCGCGTATGAAACTGTTCTTCTTCGCCGGTGCAGGCCTTTCACAATCGGTATGGGATCGTCTGGAGAAAATCTCTACTGAACATTGTGGTGAGCGCATCCAGATCATGGCCGGGCTTGGCATGACCGAGACTGCTCCCAGCTGTACTTTTACAACCGGGCCTCTGTCCGTGTCCGGCTACGTGGGCCTGCCAGCGCCAGGCTGCGAAGTGAAGATGATGCCAGTCGATGGTAAGTACGAAGCTCGCTTCCGTGGGCCAAATGTCATGCCTGGCTACTGGCGGTCTCCGGAGCAAACCGCAAGCGCTTTCGACGAAGAAGGTTTTTATTGCTCAGGCGACGCCGTGCGTTTTGCTGACCCGGCATGCCCAGAGTTGGGGTTGATGTTCGACGGCCGAATTGCAGAGGACTTCAAGTTGTCTTCAGGCGGATTTGTCAGTGTTGGCCCCCTGCGCGCGCAAGTGATTGCAACTGGTGGCCCGTACATCATGGATGTGGTCGTAGCCGCGCCGAATCGCCAGCGTATTGGATTACTGGTGTTCCCTCACATTGAAGAGATGCGAAGCCTCGTTGGCGCAGACGCTACAGCGCGCGCCCAAGATATTTTGGAAAGTCCTGTAGCACGTGAGTGGTTGTTAGCTCTAATCAATCGACTGAATGAAAAAGCTACAGGCGTTGCCACTCGCATCGATTGGGCCGCCTGGCTTACAGAACCCCCAGCGCTAGATAAAGGCGAGATCACTGACAAGGGATCCGTAAATCAACGCGCTGTGCTGACGCATCGGGCGGAGAAAATCGAAAGTCTCTATGACGGTACCGATCCTAGCCGGTTGCTGGCCAGTCAAGACTAAATAAAAAGGTACGGATGGGATTGTCGACGGTCGATGCTCCCATCGTGTGCTCTCACATCTGGAGCTCGAGATGTCTGAATACTCTGCACCCCTGCGCGATATGAACTTCGTGATTGAAGAATGGCTCCAGGCTCCCAATGCTTGGCAACAGTCTCAGTTGTTCACTGACCTAGACATTGAGCTTGCCTCGCAGGTGCTCGAAGAGGCCGCGAAATTTGCAACTGGCGAATTGGCTCCTCTCAATGCGATAGGTGATCGTGAAGGGTGCAGGTGGATCGACGGGGAGGTTCGCACTCCGACTGGGTTTGCCGCGGCGTACGCACAATATGTTGAAGGTGGCTGGCCAGCGTTGGCATGTGCAACTGAAGATGGGGGCCAAGGACTGCCTCAATTATTGAACGCAGCGCTACATGAAATGCTCTTCAGCGCTAATCACGCGTGGGCGATGTACACAGGCATTGCGCACGGTGCTTACGAATGCCTACGCGCGCACGGATCAGAGGAGCTGCGTGCGAGATATCTTGAACAAATCGTCTCCGGTGAATGCCTTCCAACCATGTGCCTGACCGAGCCCCAAGCAGGCAGCGATGTCGGATTAGTGCGTACCAGGGCTGATCGGCAAAACGACGGTACCTACACGCTGACTGGCAACAAGATTTTCATTTCTGGTGCAGAACACGATTTCACTCAGAACATTCTGCACTTGGTCTTGGCTCGTGTACCGGGAGCTCCGGCGGGTAACCGAGGTATTTCGCTTTTTCTGGTTCCTAAATACTTCAGCGGCGCCCAGGGCGATGAGCAGAACGGAATTCGCTGCGTTGGAATCGAACATAAGATGGGAATCCATGGCAGTCCGACATGCAGCATTGCATTCGAGGGCGCTAAGGGGTGGCTGGTCGGTCAGGAAGATGCTGGATTGAACGCCATGTTCATCATGATGAACTCTGCGCGTCTCCATGTCGGGTTGCAGGGACTTGGGCATGCACAGATGGCATTGCAGGAAGCAACTGGCTATGCCGCGGAGCGCACGCAGATGCGCGCTCCTCGTCGACCAGAAGGCGTGCCTGCTGCACCTGTTGATCCTATTGAGTACCACCCGGCGATGCGTCGCAAGCTTCTGGAGCTTCGAGCATACACAGAGGGCATGCGTGCTATTGGCTATTGGGCTGCCCATTTACTTGATATGGCAGAAGACGCTTCAGAGGCTGAACGGCACCGCCTAGAGCAGCAAGCGAGTTTATTGACACCAATAATCAAAGCCTTCTTCAGCGAGCAAGGTTTCCGGCTGGCCAGCGAAGCTTTGCAGGTACATGGTGGATACGGTTATGTACAGGATTACAGCATCGAGCAGACACTAAGGGACAGCAGGGTAGTCATGCTCTACGAGGGCACCAATGAAATTCAGGCCAATGATCTGCTTCTTCGAAAGGTGTTAGGCGACAAACATAACGCCTTTGGCAATCTGATAGAGCTCATCCTGAATGAGGCTCACCAGGAGGCTCACAGCGTTTCTGGGTATGGCGTTGTGCTCGAGGTTCTCTGCGCTGAGTTACGTGAAGTGGTGAGTTCACTGCACGATAGTAAAGATCCCGAGCAACCCTATCGAATAGCGACTGATTTTTTGCGCTTGATGGGCCTAGTGCTGCTTGGCTACGCGTGGGCGCGAACATGGCGAATCTCATTAGAGCGAGCCGGGCCTTTCTACCAAACCAAAATTGAAACGGCTCAGTTTTACTTTGACTACGTCCTGCCGGAAGCCGATCTGAGAATCAAAATTATCCGCAAGGCAGCCGTGCTGCCGTTCAAGCGGAGGGGTTGAAATGAATGCTGCCGACCTGATTGCTATCGACATTCATACTCATGCAGAGGTCTCCTGTCATGCGCCAGACGATGACTACAGGATTGAGTTTGAAGAGGCTAAGCGCAAGTACTTCAAATCTGGAGCCCCGCCATCCATTGCGGAAACCATCGCGTACTACAGAGAAAGAAAAATCGGTTTGGTGATGTTTACGGTCGATTGGGAATTTGAGATCGGTCGGCGCCGCATCCCCAATGAAGAGGTAGCGCTTGCGGCGCAAGACAACGCGGACATGATGATGGCGTTCGCAAGCATCGATCCTCATAAAGGGAAGATGGGTGTCCGTGAAATGCGTCGGCTGATTAACGATTTTGGTATCAAGGGGTTCAAGTTTCACCCTACCTGCCAAGGGTTCTTCCCGAACGACCGCATGGCTTATCAGCTGTACGAGGTTATTGCTGAGCATGGCCTGCCAGCAATCTTCCATAGTGGTCATTCCGGTGTAGGCTCAGGCATGCCGGGCGGCGGCGGATTACGTCTAAAGTACTCTAATCCCATTCACCTGGACGACGTTGCCGCGGATTTTCCTGATATGAAAATCATCGTCGCGCACCCATCATGGCCTTGGCAGGATGAGGCGTTGTCCGTCTGCCTTCACAAACCCAACGTTTACATAGACCTTTCAGGGTGGTCGCCAAAGTACTTTCCCCCGCAACTCGTTCAATACGCGAATACTTTGCTTAAAGAGAAAATGCTCTTCGGTTCAGATTTTCCATTGATTACGCCCGATCGCTGGATGAAGGACTTTAAGGAAGCTGGATTTAAGGAGGAGGTGCACTCTCTCATCCTCAAAGAAAACGCGATGCGGGTACTAGGGCTGAGTTCGGAGGCCGTATGAATATGGTGAATGCTCCGCCAGGTGCCGATCAAGATGTCGATGTACGTCTCGATGATCTGCTTGGCTATACGTTCCGTCGAATACAAATTCGAATGAGCCAGCATCTTACTGAGCAGTTTTCCGACTTCAGACTCAGACCTGGACAGTTTTCCGCGATGCTCATATTGGAGCAGTTTCCTGGAATCACCCAAGTGGATTTGGCTCGGAGCTTAGCCATGGAGCCTTCTCAGGTTGTCCAGCTGATTACGAAGCTCGAGAGACGAGCACTTGTAATCCGACAGCGGGGACTTCAGGACAGGCGAGCAAACTTCCTCCATTTGAGCGAAGAAGGTCAAGAGCTGGTTAAGAAGCTAAAGGTCGTCGCTTTACGAAGTGACGACGTAGTTTGTTCAGCTCTTAGTGATGACGAGAAGGCCCATTTGCACCTTCTGCTCTCCAAAATGCTTTAACCGCATTAATAAATTGGGTTTTGCTGTTATGAATAACTCATTGAGGGTGACTACCTCCAGGGAGGGAAACGACCGTGGCGCCTTTGATGGGCACCGGCACACTGCGCTCAAACTCTTTGCGCAACATGGATTTCGCCAGATAAGCATGCGAGATTTGGCTCTGCATATCGGCTTGAAACCTGGATCGATTTACTACTACATAGAGAGTAAAGAACAGCTACTGTTCGAATTTATAGAAGAAATTTATGACTTTTTAAATGTCCCAGGTTTTCTAACATACAACGTCTATGCGCTTAGTCCTGTAGAGCGCTTGCAGAAATTCATTGAATATCATGTACATATCTATAGCTCGATGCCTTTGCATTTCCAGTTACTGCAAAGGGAAAAGGTAAATTTAACAGACGTCTATGGCGATGCGCTGAGAGCCCACGCGGACAAGTATGAGGCGTATACCCTGACGTTGATTGATCCCCTCATAGACGGACAATTCAAGAGCTGCGCGACTCAAAAAGCTGGTGACATCGTTCAATTGTTGAATTCCGTACCTGGCTGCCTGCTAGGTTCCGGCTTCGGACTGGAGGAGATCTCGCGAATTCTGTTCGACCTCGCGACGCAGGTAATCCAGGCACGTTCGTCTTCGTGTTGAAGCCTATCCCGGTGGCTATACCTCACCATTGCACCCTTCCAAAAGCTATGCGAGCAAGAAGCCCGTGCTTGAGCCTCAGCGCCAATATTCGGTTTAAGCGAAGCATTTCTTCTTTGACAGGACAGAGCATTGCATCCATGATAAATCATCATTTGATGATTTTCTGAGGTCTAAATTGGATCGTAAAGAAATGCCCGGCCTGCTCGTAATGTCGCGTCGAACTGTGCTTGCGAGTGCGGTAGGCGCTGCTCTGATGTCGACCTTCGGTGGCGTGGCGCGCGCCACCACTCTAGGAGATGACGTGATGACCCGAGATTTTCCGACCCGTATCTATGGTGACGATGCGGCAGAAATTCCTTACCGCAAAGCTCTGCCACCTGAGGCTCCTCGAGCACGTTACACAGGATTTAAGCCCGAGCAGGTAACCTTGCCGAAAGGTTCTATTCGCCGTGCGGGTGCGAAACCCCTTCCTGTTGACATAATTCTCGAGCGAGATGTTGCGGTTAAGATGCGCGATGGGGTCACCATCTATGTTGATGTTTTCCGTCCGGCCAAGAGCGGTAAATTTCCTTCGCTGGTCGCATGGAGCCCCTACGGCAAGGAGATTGGGGGGCAATGGCTGGATGACATTCATGGTCGCGCTGGTGTGCCCTTAGAGTGGGTGTCCGAGCTGCAGAAATTCGAAGGGCCGGATCCAGCATTTTGGGTCGAACAAGGCTATGTGGTGCTGAATCCTGACCCTCGAGGCGCATATAACTCAGAGGGCAATATCAGCTATTGGGGCCGTCAGTTAGCCGAAGACGGCTACGACTTCATCGAGTGGGCGGCTGAGCAGCCTTGGAGCTCTGGCAAGATTGGGATGGCTGGTAACTCATGGCTAGCAGTGTCGCAATGGTTCATAGCGGCGGAACAACCCCCACACCTAGCCGCGATCGCCCCCTGGGAAGGCTTCAGCGACCATTTCCGTGACACCGGTAACCGCGGCGGCATTCCAGCTCCGGCATTCCCCGAGGCAATCATCCAGACCTTTGCAGGCAAAGGGTACATCGAAGATCAGCCTCGCATGATTGTTAAACAGCAGGTGATGAGTCCCTATTGGGCTGACAAGAAAGCCCGGTTGGAACGCATCCAGGTTCCCGCCTATGTCGTCGCGAGCTACACCAACGCTGCGCATACCCATGGCACGTTTGATGGTTTCCGAAAAATTGCTTCGAAAGAGAAGTGGTTGCGAGTGAACAACACGAACGAATGGCTCGACTTCTACACCCCGCAGTATGAGCAGGAGTTGTTGAAATTCTTCAACCACTACCTCAAGGGGGAGAAGAACGGTTGGCAAGAAACGCCTCAGGTGAGGATTTGTGTGCTTGATCCGAGCGGCACCGACGAGGTTGATCGAGTTGAAAAACAGTGGCCACCAGCTCGAGTAAAATCGACGAAATTGTTCTTGGCGGACAAGGGCAACCTAGATACTGCAGCACCGCCTAAAGAGGCCAAGATATCTTACGAAGTCGGGCCAAACGGTAAGATCTCGCTGACCTACAAATTCGATAAGGACGTTGAACTGATCGGCTACATGAAGCTTCGCCTCTGGGTAGAAGCGAAAGGCTCGAACGATATGGAACTAGCCGTAAGCGTCGAAAAACGCGATGCTACGGGAAATCCCTACAATCGCGAGTTGGGTGAGGGCATGGTCGGGCCGGTGGCCTCGACCGGGCTGCTGCGCGTATCCCAGCGCGAATTGAATGAACAGCTCTCAACCGATTTCGAGCCTTATCTGAAGCATGAACGAGAAGAGCTGCTGAAGCCCGGGGAAATTGTGCCAGTGGAGATTGGTATTTGGCCTATGGCAATGCGCTATAAGGCTGGAGAAGAACTCTATCTGACGATTGCAGCTCACCACCCGATGAGCACCGACTTCGACATGGGTTTTGGCGCAGCTAAGATCGAAATATCTGAGCAGAATTTCACACATGACCGGAGCAACCCTGGGGCATTGAAGAGCATGGGGGGCGGTGCTAACACATCACCGAGCGCCATCCGCGAACAGAAGGTTCCAACTCCCACAAGCCGTAACAAGGGAACTCATGTGTTCCACCTCGGCGGTAGGTATGATAGCCACTTGTTAATCCCAGTGATTACCCTCTGACTAATCAGTGCCGGCCTTGGCTGTAAGCCAAGGCCGGCAACCGCAGCAGGGGCATAGCAATCTTGCATACAGAGGTATTTTGCTTGAAATCCGAAAGCGCCGTCCCTCCTCAAAAGGCTCAACGTGGTCGCAGACGTAGTGGAGAGGTAAGCGGTCGAGAGGTTCTACTTGAGTCAGCTTTACAAGCATTTTCGAAGTTCGGCTATGAAGGTGTTTCTCTGCGATCAATCGCCGCGGACGCTGGTGTCGATATGGCACTGGTTGCTAGGATCTTCGGATCGAAGGCCGATCTCTGGGATTATATTGTAGATAGTTTTGCGGTACGACAAGTTGATCATTTGGCGCAGATACGCAATCTTAATGACGAAGCGGAGAAGAACCCCGAAAAAGCCATGCAACGATTTATTCAGCTCTTCGCTGATATTTCTTTCCACATGCCAGAGTTTCCTGCTTTTCTTCTGCTGGAGGCAAGCAACCCTGGGCCAAGACTTAAAAAATTGAATGAAGAGCTTATCGAGCCCTTTAAAGCCGCAAGCCTTCCTCTAATTTCAAAAGCGCGAGAAGCAGGAATAATCATCGCGCATAATGACGAACTATTCTTTGGTATGTTGATATCGGCGATTTCTTTGCCAATGGTTGCACCGGCTGTATTTTGTGGAAAGCCAACACTCAGTGCTCGATTGAAAAACAGCATTGCCAAACAAGCCATGGCAATGTTTATTGTACGAACGGAAAATCTTTCTTCCTAACATAAGCCAATTCGCCCGCTAGGCATTCAGTTTGCGAGCGGGCGCAATCACGTCTGCTTTCTGTGTCATAAATATCAAACGAATGATTTCATCGCGCGGAGCGAAATTCTTTGGGTGAAACACCGCAAGAGCGTTTGAAGAATCTAGAGAAATAGGCGGGCTCGGAAAAGCCAAGACTGTCAGAAACTTGATTGATAGTCATTTCGGTGTATATGAGACATCGTTTCGCTTCGAGCGAAAGCCTTTCGTTGATCATCTGTAAGGCCGATTGCCCGCCCAGGCGCCGACACAAGGAGTTTAAGTGGTTAGCGCTAATTCCCAATGCCGAGGCATATCGCGAGATTGGCCAATGCTCCCGGTACCGATGCTCAAGCATTGATACGAAACTTTGGAGGTGTTCTAGGCCCCGTTCAGTCGTATGCAGGTGGCTCTCAGCTTCTTCGGAGTTTTTTCGGAGAATCCAAACCATCAGCAAATTGATCAATGAATGCAATGCAAGTTGCCGGCCCCGGTGTTTTTGCCGGTATTCGGTACTGATTGCGTTGAACAGCATGTCGAGGTGCGCAGCATCCTCACCCACTTCATGGCACACGTTTTTATATATGTCAGCTCCCTCAAGCGCCGAGGACAATCCCTGCAACAACGGTTGTGCAAATGTCAGGATATGCCCCTGTATGTCTTGGGAGAACTTAAAGGAGTGAATGCTCATCGCAGGGACTACCTGGAGCGTAGGACGATCTACGTGGACGACAGCATCCTCAACCTTAAGTACTGCATTACCTCCCTGTACATATAGCAACTGCATCAAATCGACATGTCGATGAGCCTTGATTTCCCAATCATGAAGTTTGCTCCGCTCTGGTATGGATTCACAATGCATCAAATCCGGGGTGGGCCAGGAGGCTGTCTCACCGTAAAGCTTGAAAGCTGGTATCCCAACATCAGGTGTCTTTACCATCAGGATCGCCTCGGTGGATCATTCAAAAATCCAAATAATGAAATGGATATTGCCTTCTTATCCACTCCTTTGTCACTAAAAATACAGGAGACAAAAATAATCACACTCCCAGACCCTGCGCGGTTTCAGGGAGCTTACGACGGAAAACCACGATGAAAACTCAAGTCGCAATTATCGGCTCTGGGCCATCCGGCCTTCTTCTCGGTCAGCTGCTCCAGCGTGCCGGCATCGATAACATCATTATCGAACGCAAGAACCCCGAATATATCCTGTCCCGCATACGCGCTGGGGTGTTGGAACAAGGCACCGTGGATTTACTGCGCGAGGCGGGAGTGAGCGATCGCATGGAGAAGGAGGGGTTAGTCCACGATGGTTTTAAAATCGCGTTCGATGGTCGTAGTGAGCACATCAATCTCAAGTCGCTGACCGGCGGGAAAACCGTAATGGTCTATGGACAAACTGAAGTCACGCGTGACCTTATCGATGCTCGTAGTCAAGCCGGTGGAATAACAATTTACGACGCGGATGAAGTAACGCCGCATGACATGAAAACCGACAGCCCCTATGTCACTTGTATAAAGAACGGAGAGGTCGTAAGAATTGATTGTGACTATATCGCTGGTTGTGATGGATTCCACGGTATATCTCGACAGTCAATTCCGGCAGAAAATTTAAAAATTTATGAGCGCGTTTATCCATTTGGCTGGCTAGGTGTACTTGCGGATACCCCGCCGGTTGATGATGAGCTCATCTATGCACGACACGAACGTGGATTCGCTCTATGCAGTATGCGCTCGCCCACCCGGACACGTTATTACGTTCAGGTGGATGCGGAAGAAAAGGTTGAGGATTGGTCGGATGAGAGATTCTGGACAGAGCTTAAAAGCCGTCTGCCAGAAGAGGTGGCAGCACGTTTGCAAACTGGCCCTTCGATTGAAAAAAGTATTGCTCCCCTGCGAAGCTTTGTTGTAGAGCCTATGCAGTATGGTCGGTTATTTCTGTTAGGCGATGCTGCACATATCGTCCCCCCAACTGGCGCGAAAGGGTTAAACCTGGCGGCTAGCGATGTTAGTACGCTCTATCGAATTCTTATAAAAGTTTATAAGGAAGGGCGCACAGAGTTTGTCGAGCGATACTCTCAAATCTGCCTGAAGCGCGTCTGGAAGGCAGAGCGTTTTTCTTGGTGGATGACGTCGATGCTCCATAATTTTCCGGGAACGGACGATTTTAGCCAGCGGATACAGCAGACAGAGTTGGACTACTTCGTTTCATCGGAGGTCGGCAAAAAAAGTATGGCAGAGAACTACGTTGGGCTTCCTTACGAGAAAATCGATTGAGGCTTCAATGCTCAGGAGCGATCACAATTGGACTCAAGGGCTTCAAAATCGACTAAATCTGATGATTAAGACGGACGTCATGTTATAGGAGAGTTAGAGTATTCTCTGGCCGCTTTTTTGTGATGCGGAGTAGCGTCTAGCGAAGCGGTGTTGCCACGCACAACACCGCTATCGCTCGTTGGTAAATGGCAACTGCGTAGCCAAAACATCCATTGCCTACTGGTTCGTGTCGATTCTGCGCACCGGATTACGCATTCTTCGATAGAGCAGCATCCAGCGATCAATAACCTAATACGTTCAGCAAGTCTTTCACCTCAGCTAGCGCGGGAGCATGCGCTCCAGCATGGCGGCAGGATATGGATGCACAGGCTGCCGAAAACCGTAAACGATCCATCAAATCGGCTATACCCAGCAGATCGGCAGCCAGCCAACCAGCCATGCAGGCGTCTCCTGCCCCGACAGTATCAGCGACGTCCACAGGAATCGCTGGCTGCTCATGTTGGCTGTCCGGCGTGTGCAGAATCATTCCGTGCTCACCGCGAGTAAAAAGGATGTGGGCCAGGGGATTTAGGGCCCGTATCTCGTCTATCGCCTGACTTTCGGTGAGCCCTGGGTAGATTTGCCTGATGTCTTCGTCAGAAAGCTTAATCATGTCGGCTAAGACGGTCATCGTTGGGAAGGTTTGTTCCCGGTAATGTCTGTCCATCAAATTACGCCAGTTCGGGTCATAGCTAATCCGTTTACCTGTAGCTTTTGTATGCTGAGCGAGTTTTACCAGTCGGTCTCCTAACGGCTGACGAGTCAAGCTGATACAGCTGAAGTGACAAACTTCAACCTGGTCTTCCCATCCCTGTGGCATCAGAACTGGATCAAAGGACAGGTCGGCTTCACCGGCGAAAAAATATCTTGGAGGATGACTCGAAGGAACGATGGCAACCAGGGGATCTCGGTTTACGCGTTGTATAAACCTCATGTCCAGGCCTGCCAATCCAGACTGCCGCACGATTTCGTCGCCTAGGGTTTCGGTGCTGATAGATCCTGCGAAGGCACTGCTGATACCCAGGCGGCTTAGCGTACGTGCAACATTCCAGGGAGCTCCGCCTGGATAGCCCTGCCATTCCCCGGGCAAGCCTTGGACAAGGTCGGTCAGCGCTTCACCAAATACAATTGCGCGCGGCAATGCCATCATCATTTCCTCAGTTTGTTTTTGTTGGGCAGCGGCTGACGATTCATCTTCGATGAGTCATCACTGGCTTAATGCGCCTTGGTGAAAGGAAGAGATTGATGAGCACCGTCTCGATTAAACAACGTCATCGCGGTTCCACGACGGTACTCGCTCGGTGTCTGTCCCATTTCGATGCGAAAGTGCCTGTTGAAGTTAGATAGGTTTTCATAGCCAACATCAAAGCAGATGTCGGCCACTGACCTTTCTGTTTGCAGCAACAGTCTGCAGGCGCGCTGAACCCTGAGCTTGCGCATGAGATCTATGAAGCCGTGGCCGGTAACCCTTTTAAAGAAGCGCGAAAAACCTGGTTCGCTCATCTCCAACTGGAGGGCGATAACTGAAAGGCGGACATCACCTGTTAATTCAGTCAGCAGGTAGTCAAATGCCCTGTTGATTCTTTCGGAGCTGCGGGCGTCCAGCTTTGGCGTGTAAAAGGCGCTGGCGAGCATGTGAACGTTTTGGCCAGGCGCTTTGATGAGCGTATTGATCAATTGTAAAAACAGAATCAGACGCTCGAGACCTTGAGCCGGGCCGATCTCCTCTAACAGTCGCGCAGCCTGTACAGCTGTTGCGCCTGTGAACTCAAGGCCACGACGAGCATTTTCAAAAAGGTGTTGAAGTTCGCCCAGCTCAGGCAGCGTACCCCGTAAGGCAAGGATCGCCGCGCCATCAAACTGCAGTACCACATCGCGTCCCGGCAGAAACTCTCCAGGTGCCACATCACCTATCCAGTCGTGGGGTAGATCGGGGCCGATCAGCGCAACATGACCTGCACCGAATGCACCTATGTAGTCGCCTGCAACCAGCTTGCCGCTTCCTTTGCGAATCAAATGAACTTCAAATTCAGGATGATGGTTCCAGCGAGCCAGGGAGTAGGGGTAGTCGTGTTCATACCAGCGAAAGAAATGATCAGGCTCGGGGAGAATTACCTCCAACTCGGCCGGTCGCTGCTCAAACAGGGCTGTTCGGTTCTCAGGCATGTCATGCCCCTTTTATAGTTGTTTTTCTTCGTACACGGCCAACATACGCTCTCTTGGTGGGCACGTGCTAGCTCACATATTGCGCACGACTAATACTTTTTTGATCGCGAGCTTGATCCGATTTCTCGGTTAAAAAAGTATCAGTTGGGCGTCCGTTATGCGTTTGTCTGGGGTTTTTTTAGGTGCTGTAATCAGGTCGTCCAATCATTGTGGGTCAGATGCATTTGACCAGCGGTGGTTAACAACAAAAATAATAGCTCCCGTCGTCCAAGGCGCGGAGCGGAGAGCACTACGATGAAAATCCCGAAAGCGCTTTTCCTTTCCGCTGGTCTGTCCTTCGCCTTTCTTAGTCAAGCCGCCGAAACAGTGACTATTGCCACTGTGAATAATGGCGACATGATCCGCATGCAGCGGCTCTCCAAAATTTTTGAACAGCAGCATCCTGATGTGAAGCTAAATTGGGTGGTGCTGGAGGAAAACGTCTTACGTCAGCGCCTTACCACCGATATCGCCACACAGGGCGGCCAATTCGATGTGCTGACTATTGGCACATATGAAACGCCTTTGTGGGGGGCCAAGGGTTGGCTTGAACCGTTCACGGCGTTGCCACCGGAGTACGACCTACAAGACATCTTTCCTTCAGTCCGTCAGGGGCTGTCGATCAACAATACGCTCTATGCATTGCCATTCTATGGCGAAAGCACGATCACCTATTACCGCACTGATCTTTTCAGGGACGCAGGGTTGAGTATGCCGGAGCATCCGACCTGGACGCAGCTCGGCGAGTTTGCCGCCAAGCTTCACCAACCTGATAAAGGGCTGTACGGGATGTGCCTGCGTGGCAAGGCGGGGTGGGGCGAGAACATCACATTGTTAAGTACTATGGCAAACGCCTTTGGTGCCCGCTGGTTCGATGAAAAGTGGCAGCCTGAGCTTTCCAGTCCGGAGTGGACGGCAACGGCGCACTTTTACGTCGATACCATGAAGAATTATGGGCCGCCAGGTGTGTCGAGCAATGGCTTCAATGAAACCCTCGCGCTGTTCAACAGTGGTAAGTGCGCAATCTGGGTGGATGCCAGTGTCGCGGGCTCATTTACTACCGATAAAGAGCAGAGCAAGGTGGTCGACAGTGTGGGCTTTGCTCCTGCACCTATCGAGGTGACCGACAAAGGTTCGTCGTGGCTGTATGCGTGGTCGCTGGCGATACCGGCCACCTCCAAACACAAAGACACCGCAAAAGCCTTTATCACCTGGGCAACGTCGAAAGAATACATCCAGTTGGTTGCTGAAAAAGATGGTGTCACCAATGTCCCGCCTGGTACTCGGCAATCTACTTACAACGAGGCCTACTTGAGGGCTGCGCCTTTCGCGCAGGTGACCTTGCAGATGATGCAGAACGCCGATCCTGCGCACCCTTCGATCAAGCCTGTTCCTTACGTTGGAATCCAGTACGTCACCATTCCCGAGTTCCAGGCGATAGGCACTTCCGTGGGGAAATTGTTTTCGGCCGCTCTCACGGGGCAGATGTCAGTCGATCAAGCACTCGCAGCAGCACAGACCTCCACCGAACGTGAGATGAAGCGCGCCGGTTACCCGAAGTAATCGAACGCCTTAATGGCTCGGGGCATCGGCCTCGGGCACACCCGCACCCAATCGGTTCTGAACGCTATGAATATTACAACCGCCAAAGCTCATACGGACGTTCTCCACCCCCAGTGCAAAAGCCGCGTGGCCAACCCTGGCTGGTTTTTGGTCAGCCCCTCGGTCGCTCTGTTGTTGCTGTGGATGATCGTGCCGCTGGGCATGACCCTGTACTTTTCGCTGATTCGCTACAACCTGCTCAATCCGGGTGAAAACGAGTTCGTCGGCCTAGAAAATTTCACGTATTTCCTGACTGATTCCGGGTTCCTGCCTGGCGCCACCAACACCCTGTTGCTAGTGGGCAGCGTGCTGCTGATCAGCGTGGTGCTCGGCGTACTGATCAGCGCCCTGCTGGAGGCCAGCGAATTTTTCGGCCGTGGCATCGTGCGGGTGCTGCTGATCTCGCCGTTCTTCATCATGCCCACCGTCGGTGCGCTGATCTGGAAGAACCTGATTTTCCACCCGGTGTCGGGAATTCTCGCCTATGTCTGGACACTGTTCGGCGCGCAACCGGTGGACTGGCTTGCGCACTACCCGCTGCTGTCGATCATCATCATTGTCTCCTGGCAATGGCTGCCCTTCGCGATCCTAATCCTGATGACGGCAATGCAGTCCCTCGATCAGGAGCAGAAAGAGGCCGCACGCCTCGATGGCGCCGGGCCGGTCGCGATTTTCTGGCACCTGACGCTGCCGCACCTGGCGCGACCGATTGCGGTGGTGGTGATGATCGAAACCATCTTCCTGCTCTCGGTGTTCGCCGAAATCTTCACCACCACCAACGGCGGCCCCGGCTACGCCTCGACCAACCTCGCCTACCTGATCTACAACCAGGCGCTGGTGCAGTTCGACGTCGGCATGGCGTCGGCGGGCGGCTTGATCGCGGTGGTGATTGCCAACGTCGCGGCCATCGTGCTGGTGCGCATGATCGGCAAAAACCTGACTGACAAAGCCTGAGGCCCGCGCCATGACCCTTCAACAATCCCGTCGTTTGCAAAGCCTGCTGCTGGGCACCTTGGCCTGGGCCATCGCGATCCTGATCTTCTTCCCGATCTTCTGGATGGTGCTGACCAGTTTCAAGACTGAAATCGATGCGTTCGCCACACCGCCGCAGTTCATCTTCACCCCGACGCTGGAAAACTACCTGCACATCAACGAGCGCAGTGACTACTTCAGTTTCGCCTGGAACTCGGTGGTGATTTCCTTCAGCGCCACGGCTCTGTGCCTGCTGATCGCGGTGCCGGCAGCCTACTCGATGGCGTTCTACGAAACCCAGCGCACCAAAGGCACGCTGCTGTGGATGCTCTCGACCAAGATGCTACCGCCGGTGGGCGTGCTGATGCCGATCTATCTGCTGGCTAAGAGTTTCGGTCTGCTCGATACGCGTATCGCCCTGATCGTGATCTACACCCTGATCAACCTGCCGATCGTCGTCTGGATGATTTACACCTACTTCAAGGACATCCCCAAGGACATCCTCGAAGCCGCCCGCCTGGATGGCGCCACCCTGTGGCAGGAAATGGTTCGAGTACTACTGCCGATAGCCAAGGGCGGCCTGGCGTCGACCGTCTTGCTATCGCTGATCCTGTGCTGGAACGAAGCGTTCTGGTCGCTGAACCTGACCTCATCCAAAGCTGCGCCACTGACCGCATTGATCGCCTCGTATTCGAGTCCCGAAGGGTTGTTCTGGGCCAAGTTGTCAGCAGTGTCGACCCTGGCCTGTGCGCCGATCCTGATCTTCGGCTGGATCAGTCAGAAACAACTGGTGCGTGGACTGTCGTTCGGCGCCGTCAAGTAACCAATGGTCTTTTGCAAGCGCGAATTCAAGGTTCGTGCGCATTGATACAAACACAGCGGGGATTCATTTCATGGCCACTCTGAAAATAAAAAACCTGAAGAAAGGCTTCGAAGGTCTGTCCATCATTAAGGGCATTGATCTCGTTGTTCGCGATAAAGAATTCGTTGTGTTCGTTGGCCCATCGGGCTGCGGCAAATCTACATTGCTACGGTTGATCGCCGGCTTGGAGGAGGTCACCAGCGGCACTATTGAATTGGATGGTCGAGACATCACAGAGGTCAGTCCGGCCAAACGCGATCTGGCAATGGTATTTCAAACTTATGCGTTGTACCCGCACATGACGGTGCGCAAGAACATGTCCTTCGCACTGGATCTCGCGGGGGACAACAAGCAGGACGTCGAGCGCAAGATCACTGAAGCGGCACGAATCCTAGAGCTGGAGCGCCTACTTGAGCGTAAGCCAAAACAGCTTTCTGGAGGTCAGCGCCAACGAGTCGCTATCGGTCGCGCAATTGTTCGCAATCCCAAGATTTTCTTGTTCGACGAGCCGTTGTCTAACCTCGACGCGGCCCTTCGTGTGCAGATGCGTTTGGAGCTATCCCGGCTGCACAAGGAGCTGCAGGCGACCATGATTTATGTGACTCATGACCAGGTCGAAGCCATGACGCTCGCCACGAAGGTAGTGGTTCTTAATGGGGGTCGCATTGAGCAGATTGGCTCACCACTTGAGCTTTATCACCAGCCCGCGAATCTGTTTGTAGCAGGATTTTTGGGCACGCCAAAAATGGGCTTCCTCAAAGCCAAGGTGGTTTCCAACAATCATCTAGGGGTGGAGGTCGAACTGGCATCTGGGCGGAGCCTGCTCATACCTCGCGACGGAAGCTCTCTGTCCGTGGGCAGTGAAGTGACTGTAGGCATACGTCCCGAGCACCTAAGCCTAAATGATCAAGGCCAACTGCCCATCATCACTGATGTAACTGAACGCCTGGGTAGCGACACCTTCTGTCACGTTGTCGCCAAGTCCGGCGAAGCACTTACCGTGCGAGTAAATGGCGACTGTGATGTTGCTTATGGAGAACATCGGTGGGTTGCGCTGGATGTTTTGCATTGCCATTTGTTCGATGAGCACGGAAAAGCTGTAGGGCCGTTAAAACGTCTCGCTGCCTGATTTTACGCCACTCCAATGCCCTCGGTTGGGCGTACTCAATTTTCAGAAAACGGATGAAGAATCAATGAAACGACTAGAAGGTAAAAGCGCGCTGGTGACTGGCTCCGCCCGAGGCATTGGACGTACTTTTGCGCAGGCTTACATCCGTGAAGGGGCAATGGTCGCTATTGCTGATATCGATTTGGAGCGCGCTCAAGCTACTGCTGACGAGTTAGGGCCTAACGCTTATGCAGTCGAAATGGACGTGACCAACCAGGCCTCTATTGATGGAGCAATTGCTGCCGTGATCGCGCAGACGGGTAAGTTGGATATCCTGGTAAACAATGCCGCGTTATTCGATCTTGCTCCCATTACCGAAATCACTCGCGAGAGTTATGAACGCCTATTTTCGATCAACGTATCGGGAACCCTATTCACCTTGCAGGCGGCGGCTCGCCAGATGATCAGTCAGGGACATGGCGGGAAGATAATCAATATGGCCAGTCAGGCCGGTCGCAGAGGGGAGGCGCTTGTCGGTGTGTATTGCGCGACCAAGGCGTCAGTAATCAGCCTTACTCAGTCTGCAGGTCTCAATCTAATCAAGCATGGGATCAACGTGAATGCTATTGCTCCAGGGGTTGTCGACGGCGAGCACTGGGATGGCGTCGACGCAATGTTTGCGAAATATGAGAATCGACCATTGGGAGAGAAGAAAAAGCTGGTAGGGCAGGAGGTGCCTTTTGGGCGAATGGGCACAGCAGATGATCTAACGGGAATGGCTATTTTTCTCGCGTCATCTGAGAGCGAGTACGTTGTAGCTCAGACTTACAATGTCGACGGTGGCAACTGGATGAGTTGACGTCTTGCCATCGAGATGATTTGTTGTGTTGCACCTCAGCGGCATCGAAGAAAGCCGATGCCGCTGAAGATATGAGCGCGATCGTACGACTTTATCAGTAGTGTCCAGTTGGTTCGGCTCGGCTCAAAACGTTCTTGCCTTGCGGATACGAAACAGAATCGCGAGTAACGCAGCAACCGCCACCGGGCCCATGAATAGGATTGCAGTTTTGGAGGTAACGTCGAGACCCAGAGCGTGCAGTCCTAGATACGACATTTTGAAAAGGTTGAGCAGGTAATAAGTAATCGCGATGATCGATAGGCCCTCTACCGCATGCTGTATTTTGACCTGAGAGTCTGCACGCGCATTCAGGCTTTTCAGGATCTCAGCATTCTGTTCCTCCATCTCGACTTGAACTCTGGCCAGCAAAAGATCGCCGAGATTGGCGACACTCTTCGCCAGCTGTTCCAGCCGCTGTTCAGTTGCTGCGCAGTACCTGACCGTGGGCTTGAAGCGCCTATCAATAAACACCCCCAATCGCTGATATCCGCCGACGTGGCTTTCACGCAATTCTGCCAAGCGCTCAAAGACAAGCTGCGCGTACGCTTGGGTGGCGCTGAAACGATGGCGATGCTCCGCTGTTTCACGCACAACATCTGCGGATATCTTTGTTATATCGGCGAGCAAAGCCTTTGCCTCACCTGGTTGAAGCTCTGCATTGCGCCGGGAGAGGTCTACTAGGGCTTTGTCGAAATCGCTCAGGCGAGCGCTTAGTGTTCGGGCTACAGGCAGGCTGAGAGAGGCCATCATTCGGTAGGTCTCGATTTCCAGCAGACGTCTGATCATTCGTCCTTGGCGATAGGCATTCAGGCCTTTGTTGATGAATAAAAACCGGTTTGTACCCTCCAGACAAAGTCGGAAATCACTCCAGACTACCGCATCAGATCCACCAATGATGGAGCCGCAAGGGTCTTTAAATGAGTAGTTTTCGAGGTTCTGGTGCCATTCGGAATCGCTCTCTACAATTATCTGGACTGAATTAATTAGCTTGGGAAGGAGTGGCTCAATGGCTTCAGATAACGCCGGCGGCAGTGCAGTCCAGTCTCGGAGTCCGCGCTCACAAGGCACTACCCAGGTCACTGTAAAAAATTCGGCATGTTGCTCCCATTTGAACGGGTGGCCGCCCAAGCGCGAGATACCTTGAACACAATTTGGGTCTACCGATGAATGGCAAAGTTTTTCAACAAGCGTTTTGCATTCAAGCGGATCACCGATGAATGCCAAGTGATAAACATGCGCGGGCTCTTCGAAGTAGAGCGATGGTCGAGCGTGCAATTCGTTATGGAGGGACTGTCTTAGACTATGCATGAAAGGCTCGGATTGAAAGTGAACTGCCACGTATTCATTCAGGGAGCGTTAGAAATGACCCGCCCAATACTTGCTGCTCGCGCTTGTGAAGACCCGCGAATGGCGCCTTTGCTCTGAGACCCATTTCCGTTGCTCTCAGAGTCTTGATCCACGCTACGCATAGGAGGTGTTCAGCGAGACTCATGCTGATCCCGGCCTGCGTCGTCGATAGAGTTAAGAGCATCGAGAAGCCTCTTTTGCCGCTGACAGTAGTTGGTTCACCATGCCAATGATGAGGCTCACAAGTGTTGGTTCTGGCAGGTCGTGATGCTGCTTCAAAGTCACTGTGCAGGTAATTAACCCGAGAATTCCGCATGCAATGACTTCGGCATCAATGTGTTGAAAAATGCCTTCTTTCATCCCTCTCTTCAAAATGCATTCGAGCTCACGTGTATACACTTGCTCCTGTTCCAAAACGCGCTTCTGCTGGATAGGGTCTAGATGATAAGCCTCCATTTTGAGCAGACGCTCCTCTGGTTCACAGTGAATGTGCCTTTGCACGTTGAATCGAATGAATGCATCCAGCCGTGGGCGAGTTGATCGGTGCTTCGATTTTTCCCGACGCCATGACGCCAGCCGCTTCTGGTGAAGCTGCTCCATTACCTCCTCAAGCAAATCCTGTTTGCTTGAGAAGTGGTAGTAAAGACTTCCTGCGTGAATCCCAACTGTTTTCGCAAGGCCACGCATGGACATTCCAGAAAAGCCTTGATCGGTGATTAGTTGGCACGCCGAGTCCACGATGTGCTGACCGATGGTATCTGCGCAGGGCGCATGAGCGGTGCCAATGGCGGTATTCATGTTCAAGTCGATCCCTGTTACTGGGGCGATTTGTGTTTGACGCAGTACGGATCTCGAAGAAAAGAATCCTGACGTCTGTTTTTGTGCTGAAATCCGTTTGTCTTTAGCGCCTTGCTGCACAGTTTTTCATGCGTCCGTAAATGTGCCGAAATGAATATAGAATTTAATCATGCCCCAAGTAAATAGGGGGTTTACAGTGGATCCACGAAAGGATACAAAGTCACCATCAATCCAGCAGGTGGCTACAAATGACTCAGAAAAATGTGCAGAAATTCGATGTTGCTATCATCGGGGGCGGCATCATCGGCTCCAGTGTCGCGTACCATATTCTCAAGGCATCACCTGGTACGTCGGTGTGCGTGATCGAACCAGATTCAACCTATGAGTTCGCAAGTGCATTGCGTTCCTCAGGCGGTTGCCGAGTTCAATTCACCGGTGCTGAGAACATCGAGATGTCGCTCTACAGTATTGAGCGCATCAAAAATTTCGAGCACGAGATGGAGTCGAAGGGGCGCCCAGCTCCTGTGGATTGGGTCGAGGGTGGATACCTTTTTGTTGTCGAGCCTGAACATGTCGCGGCCATCGAGCGCAATGTGCGTAAGCAGCAAGAGCACGGATGCGTGGTGGAACTCCTTGACGCAGCAGCTCTCAAGAATCGCTTTCCATCTATCAACAGTGATGACTTGGGCGTGGGCGCATATACCCCCCATGACGGCTGGTGCGATCCGAACGGTCTGCTCTGGGGCTATCGCCGCAAGGCTGTAGAGCTTGGGGCGGTCTACATCAAGGATAAATTCGTCGATGCGGTGGTGGATGTACACAAGGCGCAGACGGCAATCCTGGAGTCTGGCTTGCGTATTGATGCTGAAGCCTTCGTCAATGCCGGCGGAGCATGGTCAGGACTGATAGCTGAGAAATTCGGTATGCACCTGCCGATTGTCCCTATGCGTCGATTCGAGCACTACTTCACACCTGCCACCCCGATGGAGCGGTTGCCGTACGTCAAAGACCTTTCGCGCTTGGCATTTCGCTCCGAAGGGGAAGGTTTTTCTGGTGGACTCGTCAACGGTGCGGAGCCACGTGGTTTCAATTTCGAAGTGGATCATGATTACTGGGAGCAAGTGGTTTGGCCAGCCGTCGCGCACCGCTTCCCTGCGTTGGAAGCTGCTAAATGCCATCGCACTTGGTCGGGTTTGTATGAGGTCAACGAGCTGGATGGTAACGCGGTAATTGGCCGCTGGAACTCCAAACTGCCTAACCTATACACCGTGGCCGGTTTCTCAGGGCACGGAATGATGCATGCGCCCGCAGCAGGCCGAGCGATCGCAGAGCTACTAATCCAAGGTTCGTACCAATCCTTGGATCTGACTCGCCTGGGTTACGAGCGTGTGGAGGCAAATGTGCCTTACGCTGAAGAAGGTATTCTCTGATTTCCCGCATTACTCAGAATACGAGTGATAGAGGTGCCACTTGCTGAGTGTCCCCGTCCATCAGCCAAACTCGGGCTGGCGGCAGGGTAGGTGAACCCTCTTTATCTGACCGGGCATCTTGCCCAATGTTATTTCCTCACTTGCCCAACTGTTTTAGTTGGGCAATTTTTTGAGGAGGCGCATTGACTCATTTGGTGGAGCTGCTTCGATTTCCTGTCGATTGACAAGCAGTCAATAACTAGGAGCTCCCCTCCATAATCTGAACAGCAGGTGAGCTGCTAGTTTTATGCAGAAATGCGTATCAACGAAAGTCAGCTTATGTCGACGGAGAACTGCCCAGACTCTCATACAAGAATCTAGCAAGAGTCAGTAGACGCTAGTCTTTACAGTGGATCCATAAAAGGATACAAAGTGGATAAGCTAGGTCGGTCGGGTGTGTATTCGCACAGGAATGTGCAAAAAAATGGTGATCAGCGTAGCCCTATCAGGATCATCATTTTTTCCTGCCCCATCTGATCGCCAAGCAAAAAACCCTATTCAAACTCATAAGATGCATATCTCAGACGTTTTCGCCATTCAGGCGGGATCGGAATCTCCTGGTACTGGGTTTTGCTCTCAATTGTCCATCAAAAAGATCTTTATATGCCCCTGCAAAACGCTCTCGAAGAAAACAAGATCGGCTTAAGCGCCGACGCCGTCACGAACCGCCTTCGGGAAATGATATTGAGCGGGACTATCGGTATTGGCGTTCAACTCAAACAGGTTCATTTGGCCAAGCAATTTGGAGTGAGCCGGCTGCCAGTTCGTGAGGCGTTG
The DNA here is from genome assembly GCF_044750025.1 of Pseudomonas sp. NPDC088885. NCBI lineage: Bacteria > Pseudomonadati > Pseudomonadota > Gammaproteobacteria > Pseudomonadales > Pseudomonadaceae > Pseudomonas > Pseudomonas sp. NPDC088885. The sequence continues at coordinate 108,074 of NZ_JBIVJB010000002.1, forward strand.
AAAAGACTGGAAGCTGAGGGGCTTATTCGCCACGTTGCGCGTCAAGGTTCAGTCGTGGCGAACAAGTCAATTGCTGACCTGATTGAAACGCTGGACATCCGGATCGCCCTAGAGAGCCGAGCGCTCCAGCTGTCGATCCCAAAGCTCCAGGATTTCGACTTCAGCGCCGCTCGGGATGTGCTGCATCGATACGAAGAAAGTACATCTCCACGAGAATGGGGAGAACTGAATCTGGAATTCCATTCCATTCTCTACCGGGCCTGTCAGCGTCCAATGCTGTTGAAAATGATCGCGGACACCGTCAAGGGTGTAGACCTGCATCTCAAGGTGTTGCAGTCCAATTCAGTAGGCCAGAAATCCTCACTCAAGGAGCACGCTGACATCTTGGATGCGTGTGAGACTCGGGATGTTACGACTGCGATCCGCTTGCTAGAACAGCACATAGAACACACGCAAAATGCATTGTTGGAAATGCCTCTGCTTCCAGAGCCGTTCGCACTTTGACCTAGATACATCACCACAGTTTAGAAACAGGATTACGAAATGGTCGATCTTGATTTTTTAACGGATCTCTCCTGCTCCGGAACGAATTTGTCCTTCGTCGAACAGCTCTTTGATCTTTTGCCGGATGTCCAATTTTTCATCAAGGATCACGCTGCTCGATATCTGGTGGTGAACCAAGCCATTGTTGAGCATGCTGGCCTATCGGACAAAAGGGACATGATCGGCCGCACATGCGAAGAGATTTTCACCAACCCAGGCGGAAAGATTTCACAGCAGGATTTGCATGTCATAGAGACCGGTAAAGAAGTCCTGAATGCGTTGGAAATGTGCCTTTCCCTAAACAAGCAGCGCAAGTGGTGCCTGAGTTCAAAATTTAAGGTGCGAGGGGCGGTGCCGGGCGGAGCGGCGTTGGTTGGGATTTCGAGGGTGCTCCCTGCGACCGAGGAGCGGCATGACAACTACAAGACGTTGAATTCATTTTTGGCGTATCTAAAAGAGAACTGCAACACGCCCATCCTAATAAAGGATGCTGCCAAAAAGTTTAATTTTTCTCCAGATGTGCTTGAGCGTCTGACCCGAGAGCTATTCAGTCTCACGCCTAAGCAAATTCTGACCCAGCTCCGCATGGAGAGAGCCTGTACGCTGCTGGAGACAACGACTCAGAGCGTAAATGAGATCGTTGGTGACTGTGGGTACGTCGATCACAGTGCATTCACACGTCAGTTCAAGGCGAGTACCCATTACACCCCCCTTCAGTATCGAAATGCGGTTGCAGGTTTGCGTCGATAATGAGTGCTCCAACCTGGGTAGGTTGGAGCACCTTGTAACTAAACTTGCGCGTCAGCGACCATTTTGGTTCGGAGATAAGCGTCTAGGCCTTCCAGCCCACTTTCATGGCCGTATCCTGATTCATTGAACCCTCCGAATGGGGTCTCTGCCTCATGGACGGACATGTGGTTGATGCCTACTACACCCGCTTCAACCGCTTGGCTTGCTCGTGCAGCAGTCGTTCCGTCGCGAGTGAAGATGTATGCCGCCAGCGCATATGGCAGCGCGTTCGCTCTCTGAATCACCTCTTCGAAAGTGTCGAACACGGTCAGGGGAGCCAGCGGGCCAAACGGCTCATCGATCATTATCAATGCATCATCAGGGACGTCACGCATTACCGTTGGGGCAAAGAAGAAACCTTCACGCTTCAGCCGGCTTCCCCCAGTGAGCACTTTGGCGCCTTTCGCGACTGCATCGGCCACCAAAGTATCCATGTTATCCAAGCGGCGTTCGGTGATCAGTGGGCCCATTACTACGCCTTGCTCCAAACCGTTCCCGATGACCAGGCGTTTGGTACGTTCCAGAAAACCCGCAATGAATTGCTCATAGATTGAGCGATGGATAAAGAATCGGGTAGGGGAGGTGCACACCTGGCCAGCGTTTTTGAATTTCGCTGCAACGAGTTGATCGAGAGCACGCTCCAGATTTGCATCCTCAAACACTAATACAGGAGCGTGTCCGCCCAGTTCCATTGTGCAACGTTTCAGGGTGTCCGCAGCCAGCTTCTGCAGTGTTTTGCCAACAGGAGTGGAGCCAGTGAGTGAGACCTTCTTAGGTATGGGCGAGCCAATCAGGTATTCCGAGATCGGGCCCGGCGGGCCAAATACCAGACCGATAACTCCTGCTGGAATGCCTGCGTCCTGGAAGCAACGAACTATACCCACCGCAGTACCAGGAGTTTCATTGCTTGGCTTCACGATGATGGAGCAACCCGCTGCCAGCGCGCCTGCGATTTTCAGTGCAACGTTACCTGCGGGGAAATTCCACGCCGCGAACCCAAGGGCCGGCCCGACAGGTTCTTTGAGAACGCTCTGACGAACCAGCGGGTTTCGTGCAGGAATGATTCGACCATATGCCCGTTTGCCTTCCTCGGCGTACCAGCGAATGGCGTCTACACAGAACTGAACTTCACCAGTGGCTTCCTGCAACGATTTTCCGTTCTCTTGGGTTAGCACACGGGAAATCTCTGGTTTGCGCGCTTCCAGCAGATCAGCTGCTTTGCTGAGCAGCGTCCATCGCTGGGCCGCAGTCAGCTGTTTCCATTCTTCAAACGCTCGCTGGGTGGCATTGAGAGCCCGGTCGAGGTCTTCAATGCTCGCACAGGGAATGGTGGCGATTTCTTCTCCAGTGGCCGGGTTGAGCAGAGGGAGAGTTTCACCCTCACTGCCAAGGCACCATGCTCCATCAATCAGCAATTCGATCTTTTCGTTAAACATGTGAACTCCAATGAATTTGGGTATGACGCAATGCCCGAATCAGCTTCGATAAAACGATGCTGTTGATGGGGGAAGAGGAGTTTTGCCAGCGATGCGGTCGCTGATTTTTTCAGCCATCATCATGATTGAGGCGCTGAGGTTAGCTGTGACTACGCGCGGCATAATCGATGCGTCTACGACTCGCAACTTCTGAACACCACGCACGCGACCTTCTGAGTCAACTACCGATCCATCATCAGTTCCCATCCGGCAAGTTCCGGCGGGGTGATACGAAGTGCCGGTATTAGCACGGATGAATGCCTCCAGTTCTTTGTCGGTCTGGGCGTCAGCACCGGGTGCAAGCTCCTCTCCGCGAATGCCATCCCAGACCGGTTGCGCAATTAGTTTGCGAGCGAGGCGGATCGAATCGATCATGTCGCGCATATCCTGCTGAGTGCTCAGATGGTTGAATACGATCAGAGGCGCGTCGGTCGGGTCTATGGAACGCAGGGTCACCGAACCACGGCTTTCGGGGCGAGAAAGATCGACCCAGAATTGGAATCCCGGTACAGCTACGAGCTTTCCATTGCGCACAAACCGGGTCAGCGGTAAAAACTCGAACTGAACGTTGGGAAATTCGACGTTGTCACGGCTTCGTAGAAATGCACCCGTTTCGAAGAAGTTGGTCGCCCCCAAACCTTTTTTCTGCAACAGCCACTGCGCCCCCATTTTTACCTTGCCGATGGGCCCAAGCTGGGAAACGAGAGAATCCTGATGGCGTGCGGCGTACTGGATATTTACCCCTGGGTGGTTTTCCAGATTTTTGCCCACGGCAGGAAGGTGTACTTCGCTTTTGATACCAAGCTTATTGAGCTCGTCCGCGTCACCAATGCCCGACAGCATCAGAAGCTGTGGAGAGTTAAACGCTCCTGCGCACAGAATCACTTCGCGTCTGCATCGAATTGAGTGGGTTTTACCCTGATGATCTACCTGTGCGCCAATGGCTATTTTCTTCTCGATATCAATCCGGCGCACTGTCGAATGAGTCCAGACTTCGAGATTTTTACGATTTTCCACTGGGTGGAGATAGCCCCTTGAAGAAGACCAGCGCACGCCGTTGTATACCAGTGCCTGAGCAATATGCAGGCCTTCCTGCTTATACCCGTTATGGTCATTGGTCAGCGCATAGCCGGCTTGCTCGCCGCAGCGCAGGAAGGTGTCATAGAGCTTGTGCTCGGCTTTGCAGCGAGTGATCTGCATCGGGCCTTCACCACCTCGCCATTGATCGGCGCCACCGGAGAAAGTTTCCATACGGCGGAAGTAGGGTAAGCAATGAGCAAAGCTCCACTCGGGGAGGCCGTTGGCAGCCCAGCCCTCGAAGTCCAACGGATTACCACGGTTGAAAATCATGGCATTGATAGATGAGCTGCCACCGAGTACTTTGCCGCGCTTTTCGTCGATCAAGCGATTGTTCAGGTACGGTTCTGGCCCTGAATCATACTGCCAGCCCAATTTCTTGCTTCCATACGCAAATGGCAAAGCCGCTGGCATGTCGATGATGAGCGACTTGTCTTTACCTCCTGCTTCAATCAGCAGAACTCGTACTGTCGGATCCTCAGTAAGTCGATTAGCGACAATGCACCCAGCAGAGCCCGCGCCAATAATTATGTAATCGTATTCCACGTGAGCCTCGATATTCATGTGACTCGGATTTGGGGTGGCGGCGATACTTCGATCCCATCACCGTCCATAGCGCTGATCACTTAATGGACTTCAGGAAATCAATCGTCTCTGGACGTTTGGGATTGCGGATGACTTCGTCGGGAGTGCCCAGCTCATGAATGAGGCCATGGCGGAAGAAGGCCACTCGATCTGAAACCTCTCGGGCAAATGCGATCTCGTGCGTCACCAGCACCATAGTCATGCCGTCCTCAGCGAGCATTCTCATCGTATCGAGTACCTCGCCGACGAGCTGAGGATCCAGGGCGGAGGTGGCTTCATCGAACAGCATGTAGTCGGGATTCATCGCCAGTGCCCGAGCGATCGCCATGCGCTGTTGCTGGCCCCCAGAGAGTCGGGTAGGAAACACGTTGAGCTTCTCTCCCAACCCCACGTGCTTGAGTTGACGAACGGCTTCTTCCTCTGCTTCTTCACGGCTTTTACCCAAAACCTTGCGTGGCGCGAGCATCACATTTTCGAGCACCGTGAGGTGCGGAAAAGCATTCCATTGCTGGAAAACGATTCCGATCTTGCGACGCAGTAGGTTGAGGTTGGTTTTCGGGCTGTGAACATCAATGCCGTCAACCTTGATCGTCCCAGACTGAATTTTTTCCAGTCCGTTTATGCACATGAGCAGCGTAGATTTTCCAGAGCCCGAGCCCCCAATGATCGAGAGCACTTCGCCTTTCTTAACATCCAGGGATACGCCTTTGACAACTTCTAGATCTCCAAAGGATTTTCGAACTTGATGGATATTAATCATTGCTGTTCAACCTTTTTTCAACGTGAGCACCGCACCAGGCGACACCCCAACTCATGATGTAGTAGATAAGGCCAACGATGCATAGCACCAACAAAGGCTCTTGTATTCTGGTAATTATCGATTGAGACGATCGCAATAGTTCGTACAAACCCAGCCAGGTTACAAGAGCTGTATCCTTCATTGCCGCCAGGGTCATATTTACCCAAGATGGAAACGAAACTCGTGCAGCAAGTGGCGCACTAATGTAGCGAATTTCCTGCCAGTAAGTTAAGCCCAGTGAGCGCGCAGCACGGGTAACGTTGAATGACACTGACTGCAGTCCACTCCGGACGATATCTGTACAGTAGGCCGTGCAATAAAGTCCCAATGCGATACAGCCGATAGTGAAGGTTTGGAAGTGCCAGCCCAAGATGCTGTTTAGCGAGTTGGCGACTACAAATTGAATCAACAGTGGCACGCTTCTGAAAATATCCAGGATCCAGCCTAGTGGTAGTGTCAGTCTGGGTGCGTAATTTCGCAACCAGCCCAACGCCATGCCCAAGACGGTTCCTATTAGCACTGCCCAAAATGTCAATTGTATGGTGAGCCAAGTGCCTGATAGCAATATCATCAGGTCAGAGCTTGTAAAGCTTGTGGTGAGCATGTGTCTATCCCTCGCTGGTGTTTAATAGCGGAATAAGCGCCAACCCAAAAGGCGGGCTAATCCGACCACCAACTTGCAAATGCAGTAGTACATCACGGCTGCTGTTACAAAGAGTTCAAACGTACGGAAGGTCTTGATGTTGATTTCTTGGGTTACCCCGGCGAGATCATTATTCAGTCCTACAATAACTCCGAGGGACGTCATCAGTACGGCCCAAACCATCTGGTTAGCTATAGGATGGAACACAATTCGCAAAAGTTGTGGTACGACGATGTGTAGGTACGCTTGGGTAGCGGTAAGCCCAAGCGACCTTGCAGCTCTGACCTGAGTATCAGGTACCGCCTTCATCCCTCCTCGGAAACTTTCAGCCAGGTAGCCGGCATTGTTGAAGGTAATGCCGGCCACCAGAGCGACAAGCGATGGCACATGAAGGCCAAAGGAGCCAAGACCAAAGTACAAGATGTAGATCTGAAAAAGCGAAGGCGTATTGCGAGCAATCGACACCCAGCTCATTGCTATGCCTTTCAGGATACGGAACGGCGATTCCCTCATAACCGTCAGCAGCAGCGCAATGATGACTCCGAGTACCATTGAGATCGCTGCGATCTCAATGGTGACAAGGGCCCCGTCTAGCATAGCGGGGAGCGCTCGGCGTATTGCGCTCCATTGGATGTTGTAACTCATAACGGCCCTCGCAAATCAGATAACGGGTGACACAGAATCATAGGAGCTCGCCGGATTTGCTCGGATCCAGAACTGGCCCGCCGATCCACTTGTTCCACAGTTCGGTATAACGGCCGGAGCGCGTTTGTTGATTAACAAATAGGTTCAGGTAATTCAGAAAGCCATACTCATCTCGTGCTACAGCCAGAGACACATAATCAATCTGCCACGGTGCAGCGCCAACAATCTTCAAGCCTTTAAATTTCCCAGACTTAACCGCGTCCTGAGCAACGGTATTCACAACAACAGTGGCATCGCTGTGACCTTGGCTGACGGCCAAGATGTTGTCATTCATGTTCTGGAATGACTTAAGGCTTCCTTTAGGGTCGTTCCATCGTTTGATATCAGCGGTGATGAACTCAGTGCCGTAGTTGCCTTGAGGGGTACTAACGGTGTGCCCTTTCAAATCCTCGTAGCCTTTGATACCGGTATCTTCTCGTGTAAGTACGACGTACTGGTAAGCGAAATATGGAACCGAAAAGCCAATCGATCTGGCGCGTTCCATTGTTGGTGATGTCGATGCAACAGCGACATCGGCGCGGCCGGAAATAATGGATGGAATGCGGTCAGGAAATGGGACGTCAATGATCGAGGCCTTAACTCCCAGGGCGGCAGCGAGGTCTTTACAGTAATCTACGTCGAAGCCTGCCGGGTTGTTTTGGGCATCGCGAAAGCCTGCTTGACCATTATCCAGTGTGATTGCACAGCGAAGCGTTCCGTCCCCCACAATATCTTCCAATTTATCGGCATGAGCTGCGGAAACAGAAGCCAGGCTGATCGCGGTCGCGAGAGACACAATATTCAACTTGTTCATAACGTTTGGATGCCTTTGTGGGTTAAGCACTAAGTGCTACAGGATCGATAAGTGATAGAGCAGAGAGCGTGCCAGTCTTTGGCTATGGTGCATGTGGCGACCGGTAAGCCTCGAAGATTCATCACGTGTTTTTGATCCAGCTAGGAGAGTCGATATGCGTCGCAGCCCTGTTGGGGCAAGGGTTTACGGGTCACTGCAAATTTACGAAGGCGGTGAGAGGTGTCCTCGTAAAATCGGCAAAATTTTTTTTCTAAAAATTGTGCAGAAAACCGTGATTTTATTTTTGTGCAGAATTCCGTTTCTCACTCACGGCTTAAATCCACACTGCTACAAAAGGGAACATCTCTAAAAGCCACCTAGTTGCACACTTTTTGGGCCATATTTATAAGGGTTCTCAGGTGGCGCACCTAGCTGGTGCAACTGATTGAAATGAAAGCGAGGTAACGGCGAAATTTGCACACATTTGATTTTATAATGTGTGCAGTAATCCGCTGGAATAGGGTGGCAAGTTGTACCTTTGATTGGCGTTGGATGTAGGAATTTGCCGTTGGAGTAATCAGGGGAACTGGAGATGTAGGCCCTGGCAACAGGTTGCCAGGGTCTGGGAGGGGATTAGTCTTGGGACAATTCCACTGATCGTTGGCGAGCAGCCTCTGCCGCAGTCTTCACGAGCTCGCGTAGCGAGCTCTGCTTCTCAAATATATCGATCGCCGCAGCAGTCGTTCCATTGGGAGAGGTAACGGCCTTACGCAGCGCTTCAAAGCTAGCATCTGGTTGGCATTGCAGTTTCGCAGCCCCCAGCGCTGTGTGGCCCGCCAACCTTTTTGCAAGCTCCTCCGGGAGGCCCATAGCCGCGCCAGCATCAGCCAATGATTCGCTAAAGAGATGGTAATAAGCCGGGCCGCTTCCGCTGATAGCGGTAACCGCGTGGAGCTGCTCCTCTTCAGCAACCCAGCAGGCAATACCAACTGCTTCGAATAACCGAGTCAGATCATGGCGACGCTGTCCGATATCCGAGTCTGTATAGAGCCCGGTGCAGCCGGCATTTACCATTACCGGTGTATTTGGCATTGCTCGTACCACTGGAATAGCGCCACCGCTGGCAGATTTCAACGTGGCACTGGTGACCCCAGCCATTACCGATAGCAAAATTGCACCTTGGAGCGCTGAAGCAGGTAATGCTGAAATTGCCTGGGCAGCCATGTTGGGTTTGACCGCCACGATGACAAGATCAAACCCATGGGATGGCAATTGGGAGAGGTCGCTAGCTATCAGCGCCTGCATGCCGCTAGGTGCTCCCGGATCGTACGCAGTTACTTCTTCGACAAGGCCTGTGTTCAACCATGCCTCGCCCAGTGCACTGCCCATTTTCCCGTAGCCTAAAAACAAGACTTTCATTTAAATATCCTCGGATCGGTTTGGCTGACTTAGTCGATGGTCATCAAGCTTGCATTTCCGCCGGCAGCTGCCGTATTCACGCTCACCGCTCGTTCGATGACCAGACGTTCAAGCGCGATCGTCGTTTCGCCTTGGGATAGGCCTTGAACCCCAATAATGGCTCCTGCGCGCTTCGCAACCTGCTGGCAGATCATCCGCAACTGATCTGAATCGCCGTGGTGAAGCACCGCATCAAAATGCACATCATCTTTGTCCCAGTCAGGCACCATCTGAATTTGAGAGGTGACCTCTTTAGGAAGGTTCGTCAGGAGATGAGCTCCGGGCTCGGCATCGAGCCAAACCGCACTACTACCCACAGCCAAAACAGCCGCTAACTGGATCAGCAAATCGCCCTGTGTCTCTGCTATGCAGAGCACCCGATCGCGACCCAGGATGCTGTAAGAGTTGCGTTCTCCTGTTGGGCCCGGGAGCAGATAAGTTACCCCGCTCTCGGACTGCTCTGCGAACCTTACGCAGACCTCATGTAGCCCGATTTCTTTATTCGCGCCCGCCCAGGCAGTTAACACTTTTAGGGGGACGAGTTGCTGATATTTGGCCCGTACATCAGCGGCTGAGGAAGCGGTGCGTGTGAGAGTTTTGGAAACTGAGTCCGAAGAAGAGGTCGAAAGAAGTCGATATAGGTAGAGCGGGCCACCCGCTTTTGGGCCTGTTCCCGACAAGCCCTCACCACCAAATGGCTGCACTCCGACCACTGCACCTACGATGTTGCGGTTGACGTAGATATTGCCTGCATGGGCATTGTCGACGACTTTGGCAATGGTCTCATCGATGCGCGTGTGTACGCCTAGTGTCAGGCCGTAACCTGACGCGTTGATTTGCGCAATCAGCTGATCCAACTCTTTGCGTTTGTAGCGGACAACGTGCAGCACCGGGCCGAAGATCTCGCGTTTCAGTTCGTCGAGGCTTTCAAGCTCGATGAGCGTTGGCATTACATAAGTGCCACGCTTTACTTCGTCCTTATCGGCGATAGCGACCTGGTAGACGGGACGACCCTTATCACGCATGGCCTGAATGTGTTTTTCAATACCAGCTTTGGCTTCGGCGTCGATTACCGGGCCGATATCTACGGACAGGCGCTCAGGGTTGCCAAGGCGGCTTTCAGCCATTGCGCCTTTCAGCATCTCGATTACACGGTCGGCGGAATCTTCCTGCAAACAGAGTACGCGCAACGCCGAGCAGCGTTGCCCGGCGCTGTCAAAAGCTGACGAAACCACGTCTATGACTACTTGCTCAGTCAGAGCCGAGGAGTCGACGATCATCGCGTTCTGGCCACCGGTTTCGGCGATCAATGGTATCGGCCGTCCTTGAGAGTCCAAACGGCCAGCGACATTACGCTGCAGTAGGCGCGCGACCTCAGTAGAGCCAGTGAACATAACCCCTTTAACGCGCTCATCGCCGACCAAGCCGGCGCCTACAGTTTCCCCGTGACCGGGGATAAGCTGCAGCACCCCCTCTGGTACGCCAGCGCCTAGGAGAATACGGACTGCTTGCGCTGCAACGAGTGGAGTTTGTTCGGCTGGTTTGGCCAGTACAGAGTTGCCAGCGGCCAATGCTGCAGCGACTTGGCCAGTGAAAATGGCCAGAGGGAAGTTCCACGGACTGATGCACACCACGGGCCCTAGAGGTCGATGGGTGTCATTAGTAAGGTCTTGCCTGGCCTGCGCTGCGTAGTAACGCAAGAAGTCTACGGCTTCCCGGACTTCGGCGATCGCATTGGAAAACGTTTTACCCGCCTCGCGTACGAGTAAGCCCATCAACGGTTGAATCTCCGACTCCATTTGATCAGCCGCGCGATCAAGAATTGAAGCACGCTCACTTGGTGGGGTTGCTTGCCAGATTGGCCCCGTGATCAAGGAAGACTCAATCGCGGTGTTGACGTCATCAAGACAGGCTTCTTGAACGTATCCCACGATGTCTCGATGATCTGAAGGGTTGCGTACTGGAACGGATGTTCCCTGTGCTGCGGGGCCGCCAAGCAAAGGGCCTGCTACCCATTCGTTGTGAGCGGTAGCAAGCAGGGCGCTGGATAGGGAACCGAGACGATGCTCGTTGGCCATGTCGATGCCAGACGAGTTGACGCGTTCGCTGCCGTAAAGATCTCGCGGCAGCGGTATGCGAGGGTGGGGTAAGCCGAACCCTCCCTCCTGATTAGCCATAGTTTCGATGGTCAGGACAGGGTCTGCGACCAGTTCTTGTATGGAGATGGAGTGGTCAGCAATGCGATTAACGAACGAAGTATTGGCCCCGTTTTCCAACAGGCGACGTACGAGGTACGCCAATAAGGTTTCGTGCGTCCCGACCGGCGCGTACACGCGACATGGACGGTTCAACTTGCTATCGGCGATCTTCCCGACAACCTGTTCATACAGTGGCTCACCCATGCCATGGAGGCATTGGAACTCGTACTGACCAGGGTAGTAATTCTGTCCGGCAATGTGATAAATCGCGGACAGTGTATGCGCGTTATGAGTGGCGAACTGTGGGTAGATCGCTTCCGGCACTGAGAGCAACTTACGTGCGCAGGCGATGTAAGAAACATCGGTGTATACCTTGCGGGTGTAGACCGGATAGCCCTCAAGGCCCTCGACCTGTGCGCGTTTGATTTCACTGTCCCAATAGGCGCCTTTCACAAGGCGAATCATCAAGCGATGGCGGCTGCGGCGGGCTAGATCGATTACATAGTCGATCACATAGGGGCATCGCTTTTGGTACGCCTGAATCACGAAACCGATACCATTCCATCCGGCGAGTTGTGGCTCAAAGCACAGGCGTTCCAACAGATCCAGTGACAGCTCCAGACGGTCAGCTTCCTCAGCGTCAATGTTCAAGCCGATGTCGTACTGCTTGGCGAGCAAGGTCAGCGACAGCAGGCGGGGGTATAACTCGTTCATCACCCGCTCGTACTGGGCACGGCTGTAACGGGGGTGCAGGGCCGAAAGCTTGATAGAGATCCCTGGCCCCTCATAGATGCCACGGCCGTGCGAGGCCTTGCCGATGGAGTGAATAGCTTGTTCGTAAGACGCAAGGTATTTCTGTGCATCGACTTCAGTGAGAGCTGCTTCACCCAACATGTCGTAGGAGTATCGGAAGCCTTTGCTTTCGAATTTATTTGCATTCGCCAGGGCAGCGGCGATGGTTTCGCCAGTGACGAATTGCTCTCCCATCAGACGCATGGCCATGTCGACGCCTTTGCGGATCATAGGCTCGCCAGACTTGCCAATGATTCGACTCAGGGAGGATGTGAGCCCCGTTTCATTATGAGTGCTGACCAGTTTCCCTGTGAGCAGGAGGCCCCAAGTAGCCGCGTTTACGAATAGTGATGTGCTGTTGCCTAGGTGCGGTTGCCAGTTGCCGGTACTGATCTTGTCGCGGATCAAAGCATCGCGCGTGCCTTTGTCCGGAACGCGGAGTAATGCCTCGGCAAGGCACATCAACGCTACGCCTTCTTGCGAAGAAAGCGAAAACTCTTGTAGCAAGCCTTGGACGATACCGGCGCGGCCGCTGGCATTTTTCTGGTTGCGCAGTTTCTCTGCGATCCCCGCCGCGAGTTTATTGGTGGCTTCGATCATCGAGTCAGTTAGGCGGGCCTGTTCCAGCAACATTGGCACCGCTTCAGTTTCGGGACGGCGGTAAGCGCCTGTGATCGCCGCGCGCAATGTGGACTGGGGTAAAACGGTTTCGGCGAAATCCAGAAACGGCATGAGCGGGCCGGGGACTTCGATCTCTGACAATGACGAGGAGGGCTCATCATCGAAGGTCGGAAAATTTAGGAGATCGTTGACGATATCTCCGCGCTCGGATCGCTCGATGAAGTGGAGGATGAGTTGCTTGATGACAAAGTGAGGAGTTCTGTCGGCGCCGTGGGCCGCCTTCTTTAGGCGGTCTCGGGTTTCGGGGGATAACTTCACTCCAACAGTCGACGTGCTCATGTGTGATCCTTGCTAATCAGAGTAGCGTTTGTTCGGTGCTTGGCACAAACCACAACGCCTTGAAATATTATTCGTTAATTAGATTTCGTATACTTTAACGTCTGCATCAATTGATGCCGTGCTGGTCTGCTAAGCAGTTAGCCGGCGAGAGCGCCAAGTCAATGCCATTGACTAAAAGCTTTCCGCTGGGGTGATTTTGCTCGGAGCTTAAGCGTCTCTCCCTGTTATCGTCGCTCTACTAGGTATCCCCATCGCATGCGGTTGGATGGGGGGCGCCATTAGGATCTTAGCTAGCCTCTGTAGCGGGGGTTGAGTAAAAGCGGCCTCCATGGGCCCAGTTCTCAGGGGCGATTTCAGCAAATATGACATCCACACTTTCCGGAGAGCACTTCAGCACGTCTGCGGTCAGGCGAGTGACCTCCTTCACGTACTGAGCTTTTTGCTCTTGCGACCTACCAGTGCAAAGTTCCACACGGACTGTTGGCATCTCAGATTCCTCAGGTTGTTATCAGATTTAAGAACCGCTCACCGCCGGTACTCCTACCCACCACCTTTCCAGGGAATGAGGTAGCACCTAGGTGCAACCGTACACCGATATCCCAAGTTGCACAATCGTATACTATTGCAGTAGTGTGTATTCCGACTTACGGCCTTAGAAGCAGGAGCCAGTGATGCCTGCGCTGCTACGGGGGGGGGCGTAAGGCATACATAGGTGAAGCAGGTTGGCGGTCAGCGTCGACCATCAATCCCCACTCTGGATTACTCAAAGTCTTTGCGGCTTCGGGCGAACTGAGGTTTAAGAATGAGCAAGCGCCGCAAGGGTTCCCTATTGGGTGAACCACTCAATATGCCTACTTCGCTTTGGTCTACTACTGCCGAGGCTGGCCCGCCATCGGAGCACTTGATGCGCAGTGAGGCGGCGGACGTCATCATTGTGGGGGCAGGATTTACTGGTCTTACGGCAGCCATTCACTTGGCAGAGGCTGGGCTTTCTTGTGTGGTACTCGAAGCAGCTGAGCCGGGATGGGGCGCGTCTGGACGAAACAACGGTCAAGTAATCGCAGGTCTTAAACAGGATCCCGATGTCATCGAAGGTCTCTACCCTGGTGAGCAGGGGCGTAGGTTGGTGCAGTTTGGCAGTGACGCGCCAGCCGAGGTATGGAGGCTGGTGGAGAGACATTCAATTAGCTGCGCGCCGAACCAAAAAGGATGGATTCAGCCAGCCTTCACAGCAGCAGGCGCTGCAGCTGTAAGGTCACGACACTTGGCTTGGCAACAACGCAAGGTGGACGTGCAGTTGTTAGAAGGGGCATGTTTGCACCAGCTTTTAGGCACTACGAAATACAGCTTGGGATGGCTGGATCCGCGTGGTGGGTCTGTACAGCCCCTGAGTTATGCGCGAGGTCTTGCCAAGGTTGCAGTGGCGCTCGGCGTACGCGTATTTGACTCAGCTAAGGTAGATGATTTGCGCGCGTGCACAGGGAAGTGGACTGCATCAGTTGGCCGACACAAGGTCACAGCTCAGCACGTGCTGGTTGCCACCGGGGCATATGCTGACGAGCTGGTTCCGAAACTTCGTACCTCGTTTGTACCCGTGCGCACCGCACAGGTGGCGACTCGACCACTTTCTGAGGCAATGCGCCAAGTCATCCTTCCTAATGGTCACGTTTCATCGGACACACGGCAATTACTCACGTCTTTCCGATTATCGCCTGATGGGCGCCTTGTCATGGGTGGCTCCGGTGCAACGGCCGGCTTGGATCATTCAGCAATTGTGCCTTACCTGCATAAAGCGGGTCAGGAGCTGTTTGGCCACTTAGGACGAATGGAATGGGAGTTTCAGTGGAGTGGCTATTTTGCCGTCACTACAGATCATCTACCGCATGTGCATGAGCCTGAGCGCAATTTGCACATTTCGGTTGGCTGTAATGGCCGAGGAATCGCCGTCTCGACCTCGCTCGGAATTCAGATTACCAATCGAATCCTTGGGGCCTCTGCTTTGGAATTGGAGTTCCTGTTTCGTCGATTGGAACCGTGCATTTCCATATGCTTCGCGGGCTTGGTGTCAAAGCGGCAACGGCCTTCAAGCGACTTCAGGATCGACGGGGTTAGGAGGGCGTTGATTCTGCAAATTCAGCACGGATCGAATGGCGGAAAGAACCCTGAACCTCACGTTGTGTTTGTTCTATGTGTTTACGAAGTAGCGTTACGGCCTTGGCTGTATCACGCTGTTCGCAAGCATCGAGGATCTGAATATGTTCGTTATGCGACCTTGTATGTCCTGCAGCACCGGAGACGCGCAAGCGAAGCATACGGCCCATATGGTCTTGGACGGAACGAATCATCGCGACCAGGCGTGGTCTATTGGCCGGGGCGTAGAGACAGGCATGAAAGCTCATATTCAAATCACTCCAATCCGCTTGGGTCATAGCCTGGTCGTAGGCAGTCAAAAGCTGTCGCGCTTTAGCTATGTCCGAGGACGCCATATTGGGGACTGCCAACTCCAGCGCGCGACACTCCAGGGCCAAACGCATGTCGAGCATTTCGATGTAATCACTGACGGTCAGTGTTGCAACGGTTGCTCCAGCGTTCGGGGTCAACACCACCAAACCCTCGGACTCCAAGCGGGTGAGCGCTTCACGGACAGGTATTTTGCTGACGCCGATTACTCCGGCGATTTCGTCTTGGCGAATGGGAGCACCTTCGGCGAGAGTTCCGTCGGAGATACGCCGCTTGATTTCCTCATAAGCTTTTTGCGCGGCTGTGATTGCCTTCTTCGCTGGTTGCATGCCGACGGATACCTTAATTTGACCGCTTGGTTATGTTTTTACGATCACGAAAGTATACCAAATCTAGATTTTAAATATTCTGGGGCTTTCCGTTATCGACCTTACCGCTGCTGACCTGTCAGCAGGTGAGAAAAGATTTTAAAAAAGATCAGTGACCAAGCTCGTTCGATCTTGCTTCTGCAAAGACAAGGGCGAGCTGTTGATTTCAACTACACACCAATGGATAAGGGAAAGCTATGACTGCAAAAGTTGGACGGGTTGATCATCCTGTTGTAGCAGTACACGACCTCAAAGCTACCCGCGCTCAATTCCAGAAGCTGGGTTTCGTAGTTCCACCCAGCGGGAAACATCAGGAGTGGGGCACCGAGAACCTATGCATCATGCTCCCAGGGGATTATTTGGAAATACGTAGTATCGGGGATCCCAATAAATTTCTGGCAGGGGTCGATAAATTCCTGGAGAAGGGCGAGGGATTGTACAGCGTCGCGTTCAACGCGAAGTCCGCTGATGAAAGCTACCTGGCAGGTATTGAGGCAGACTTGGACATTGATCCGCCCAAGGCGTTGAACCGTAAACTGGTACTCGAAGACAAGGTGCTAGACCTTCATTTTCGGACAGTGATGCTTGGCCATAGTCTTTACCCTGGATTGACCCATGCCAATCTCTGCGAGCACCTCACGGCGGACACCTTGCGCCAACCAGGCTGGCTAGATCACCCAAATGGTGCCGTTTCGTTTGGTCGTCTAGTGGGTGTCATCAGTGATTTCGATGCTGCACAGACTGCTTACAGCAAGCTACTTGGGCCGGCGAACGTGCGCCGTGAAATCGATCGTATATGGCTGAACTTCGAGGAGGGCGCGGATGTAGAGTTGATCACCACCGAGGAAGCTGAATCGCGCGGTGACGCTCATCCCAACCGAGGTGATGCCTATCTTGCCGCCGCTACATTGTTAGTCAAGGACGTGGCTAAAACCGTCCACCTATTTGAAAAGAATGGCGTCCTGTTCACGCAGGTAGCGGAGGGGATACTCAAGGTGAGCCCGGGAGATGCCTGTGGGGCACATCTCTACTTCCAGCAGATCTAACTCCCTGATATGCCCAAAGAGGAAACTGTTTTGGGCACTTCTTTGATGGATGATTTCTTGGATTCTATGCTCCTGAGGAACACTTAATGACGTGGACTGTCTCCATAGTGGTGACGTAGGTCATTCGGCGACTCGCGATCTGAAACGGGTTGTTCATTGGCCCGCGAAGGTACGAATGCCAATCTGGCGTGGGTGCTCGGCATTTAGGATCGAACAAACTGCGTCTGCCTCTCCCCTGATCTTGAACACCCCATGCTTGCTAGCTGAACCTCCCTCTACGAGATCCACAACCCTATATCGCTTGCTGCCATCGTCCAGTGTGGTCGTTTCAATCACTCTGAATCTTGCTTGCATGGTTGCTTTCCCTGCATGGGATTGGTGTCCTACAAGTACCGGCAAAACAAGACGATTTCAAGAACGGGGCCAGCTCCAGCTGAGACAATTTATGACAGTGCAATGCGCTCGTCTTTGCAGGTAGGCCGGCTCAGTAGCAGGTGGTGCGTCGATTCATTTTCTTAAAGTCGCTGCTTCGGGCCGACGGGCCCGGCTGAGCCAGCTTCAATGACTTCGAGGGCTCTGACTGGAGACGGTAGTATGGTGCTGTCATCGATCAACCAGCTCCAACCTTATGAGCTACTGCTTGTCACATCCCGTCAGAATAAACACCAATCAAGAACCTGCTGAGACGAAGGATTAGAGATGGAATGTACTTTCACCCTGACGTACCAATTGCTGTCTGACGACAACGATATGGATGCGATTGTGGATCGCCTGGCGGAAGCAGGCTGTGATGATGCGTTGGTCGGAATCGGACAACCAGGTCGTCTGGCGTTGGAGTTTGTTCGCGAAGCATCATCTGCACATAACGCAATTGAGGGCGCGATAGAAGACGTGCGCCGAGCCGTACCTAATGCACGCTTGATCGAGGCCGTTCTCGCTCCCTGACTGACTGCGCGCGCCATAAATTGCGCGGGTGGCTCATGCGAGATTCGATAGGCGATATGTTCGGCTGCGGAGCTAAAGCTACTTGTTGCTATCGCGTATTCGGGCCTTAGGCCCGGCTCGTCGAGTGACTGCTTTATTTCACCTAGGCGCTGCCAGACTGTCCGCTATCCCAGGCTTCAGTGAGCTCGTCTATTCGATCCGCAATCTGAGGTGTTTTTGATAGGACAAGGCAGCGCGTGTTGCCGACAAATTCCTCTATCAGATACACAGCGTCGCCGACATCTAGCTCCAATTCCTGCAGCGCTTCATCGGGAATTCGAATCGCACCATCACCATCCCATTCTTCGATGACGATTTTCATCGGTGGCTTTTTCACATTTGGTCTCCGTTGCTATGAGCCGGCAAGCAGTACCCGCCAGTAGATTTTCCGTGGCACGTTTTACAGATCCGGATAATCATCAAGCTTAAGGCTAGGAGCTCCTCCTTCCTCCGGTTCGCGCTCAGGCGTATGTATCACTCCAGCTTCGGCATCTGCACGCATCTGCTCGAGCTCCTTGTGAAATGCCTTGTCCTGAACCGTGGGTTTGCTGGTGTACGGTTTTCGGTCTGGTACAGGCTGGGCCGCATAGGTCGTTACCGCGTCTGGGTCGTGCTGTAGTTTCTCTTGGACTTGCGACTCCAGCATTGCACGGAGTGCGTTTTTGTCGGGACGGTTAAGCAATTTGTTAATCCTATTCGGGAGCCAAGCACTAACTATTCGATTGGTACATTGAGCAGTTGGTTAGGGCAGGGCCGTTATTTGTGGTTGCATCGCAGATTGGTAGTTGCCCGGATTGCAGGTTAAAAATCCTGGTAAGCCTACCAAGGCTTGGCGGCAATCGTCTGTGATTAAAATGATGCCATAGCAACAGCCTCTGAAACGGCTTTAGAGATGACTGTAGTGGTCAGACCCTCACCTGCCATTTTGCATGGAGGCCCAGAGGGCAGCGAGCAATCGTTCGAGCTGTTCACGCTCCCAGGCACTCAATAGGTCGACAGGATCAGCTCCGTCACGCAGCCAAAGCTCTAGGTTCTCGACTCGACCGTCCGGCGACCTGCAGTACTCACAATATATGGACAGTTGACACCCTGCGCGGTACCGTTCGATTGCTTTGGCGATGGGCCATCATGGAAGGTTGTCTCGAGGGATTTAGAGTGCACGTTAAATCGATCAGGTTGATTAACTTCAAAAAATTCCGTGACGATCATCTCGAATTCAACGATGACGTGAACATTTTTGTCGGAGACAACAACGCTGGCAAAAGTACGATCCTTGAAGCGCTAGAGATCGTGCTAAATTACAGCCATCGTGGTCGCCCGTTCAACGGCGAATATAGCCCCGATCTATTCCATCAAAAGGCTGTTGATCAGTTTCTCGCCACCGATTTGAGCTCTAAGTATCTGCCCAGTCTGATCATTGAGGCGTATATCGATGGTGTTCCTGAATACAGGGGATCGAACAACAGCCTCAAAGCCGATGCCCAGGGTATTTTGGTGCAAGCCTGCTTCGACCCAGCTCTCGAGGCTGTGTACGAAAGCCGCAGGCTGATGAAACCGACTTTTACCAGCGTTCCTGTTGAGTTCTACAAAATAGAGTGGCTCGATTTCGGCTGGAATCCGATAAAGCCGATCGCCAAAAAATTCAAGGCGCTGTACATCGATCCCACACGCATTCACCCCACCCTGGGAAAGAATCAGTACATCTCCAGCATCCTTAACACAGCGTTGGCCAAGGAAGAGTTGGTCAAGCTGACGCTCAATTACCGTGAAAACCTTCAGGTGTTCAATCACTCTGGAGAGGTCATGGCGGTGAACGCGAATCTCGATGCCGAACATCTCATCACGGATAGCAAGCTCACCATCGCGGCTAGCACGTTGCCGGCTGGCTCCATTCAGACTGGGCTGCAGCTTGAGGTGGACGATGTTCCGTTCCATTTTATCGGCAAGGGTGAGCAGAGCAATGTGCAGATCAAGTTGGCCATCCAGAACAAATCTCATGACATTGATCTGGTAATGATGGAAGAGCCGGAAAACCACCTCTCCCACAGTAATCTGAACAAGCTAGTGCACTACATCGAAACTCAGCGTGGGGATAAGCAGCTTTTTCTGACCACTCATAGCTCGTATGTTCTAAACAAGCTGAGCATCGACAAAATTTGCCTTGTACAGTCCGGTTACAAAAGGCTTCACAAGCTTGACTCTGATGTCGTGAAGACGCTCAAGCGTCTCCCTGGGTACGACACGCTGCGGGTGGCGCTATCTGAGAAGGTGATCCTCGTTGAGGGGCCATCGGACGAACTTGTGCTCAAAAAGATCTATCTACGAAAATATGGTTGGCTTCCTGAAAAGGATGGGATCGATATCATCGTGGTGCGCGGAGTTGGGTTCAAAACCTTCATCGAGGTAGGTAAGGAGATCGGTACCCGCATTCATGTGCTCAGGGATAACGACGGCGATTTTCAAAAGCATGTGGTACCCGCTCGGGCATTTTATGCAGGCTTCGTGAACATCAAATTGTTTTCCTCTGAAGTCGACGAGGAGTTCTCGCTAGAACCAGCGATGATTTACGCAAACGCTATCAGCATCGCCAGCCTGGATGCCTTTGCAAAGGAAGTCCTGTCACCTCAGACATTCAAGCTGTATGACGAGGTTGTCACCCTGGAGGAGCGAAGGGAATTCCTTATCGAATGGTTCAGAAGCGTCAAGGGCAATGGGAAAGGAACGCGGAAGGTAGATTCGGCGATTCGATTGTTCGATGGGAAATTGGACTTCAGATATCCAGCGTTTCTGGAGGAGGTACTCGATTTTGCCTAATGAACTATGGATCGCTGGTGCCGGCTCTGGGAAAACTCACAAGATCATCGCTGATGCGATCAAGGTCATCGAGGCCGGCGGGCGGGTACTTGTCGTTACCTACACCACCAACAACCAGGCAGAGTTGCGTTCCCGCTTTGTTGAGCTTCACGGTGCGAGTAGTGAACACTTTGTCGTCAAAGGCCTGTTCTCGTTCTATCTGGAGGATATGGTGCGGCCGTACCAGAGCGCAGTATTTCCCGATCGAATCGCAAGGCATTTTTTCACTGAGCATAACCCCCATCACCTACCAGGTGTCTTCGTAAAAGGACGACCTGTTTACATTAAGGATAGGGCGGAAGAATTAGCGGACGGGTCAGTCAACCCATTCCACTACCTAACGGCCTGCAAGACCATGGCCTACTCGGGATATCTCGCGAAACTTGCTGCGCTTGTAGCCAAGCGATCCAAGGATGCACCAGCCAAGCGTCTCAAGGACATTTACGAGCGAATCTTCTTCGACGAAGTACAAGATTTGGTTGGTTGGGACTACGAGGCAATTAAGTCGCTCAGCAAAGTGATGCCCGATTCGATTTGTTGCGTTGGCGATTTTAGGCAGACAATTTACAGCACAACCTTTGGCCAGAAGGCACCGTTGAAGCCTCAGCAAAAGGCCGATTATTTTGTGGTAAAACTGAAGTTTGAGAAGCATTCGATGCCCACGAATCGTAGGTGCATCCAGCAAATCTGTGACCTATCAGACACCGTTCACCCGGGGCTGTATGACAAGACGATATCCAATGTAAAGAAGGTGCCCGATGAGGTGTCGCATCATCATGGCACCTTTATCGTTAAGCAGTCTCAAGTTGCCGATTACCTAGCTACCTTCCAGCCGCAGGTACTTCGCTGGTCTTCTACCACTGGTACTGCATATTTGCCCGCCAACTTGGAGTGCTACACGTTTGGTTCGAGCAAAGGGCTCGGTTTTGATCGCGTGCTCGTCATACCACCGGACAAGCATCTTAAATTTGTTCGAGGAGATGCGAAGGCATTCGACACGGACAAAACGGAGGAGTCTCGGAACAAGCTCTATGTTGCGATCACTCGTGCACGTTACAGCTTGGCTTTCGTTGTGGAAGATAAAAAGCTTAAAGGGCTGCCTTTTCCCGTGTGGGAAGCGCCGGCACAGCCCGTAGCGATCAAAGTTGAGTAGTGAGGCCGCGATCGTGCTCATGCAAAATCGGAAGCCCTCCGAGTAAAATCAACCTCACTCCGCACACTCACAAAAATCGATTCCCTATCCACAGCAAATCACGGGCCGTGCAAAACGCGACCACTCCATTTTCGGGCTCTATCTTCAATGCAGATAGACGTGCATTGTGAGCCTCGCCTTACGTGCTTTTGCGTACAGGCTCACAGCGCAACGAGCAAACGTTCGAGCTGTTCACGCTCCCAGACACCCAATAGGCCGACAGGATCAGCTCCGTCGCGCTGCCAGAGTTCAAGTGTCCCGACTCTTCCATCAGGCGACCTGCAGTACTCGCAGTAGTCCAGGGTGTCACAGCCGTTGAAGAGTGTGAGCTGCCAGCCATCAATCTCCACAGGCATGAGGCCGTGGTAGGTCTCATTCCATGACTGGGTGGTGCTTCGCGTCATGAAGCGATTGCCGAGCGCAACGTCCGTCAGCACTTGGCTAACCTCGCTTGCGGGGAGAGAGGAGGTTGTGTTCAAAATGTTCTGAGCTCGAGTCATCGCTTGCCCATAACTAAGCTGCGGTAAGTAACGTCAATGGAGAGATCGCACCTTCGGGCCTTAAGGCCCGGCTCATCAATTAGCCAAGCATTTCCTTCACGATAGAAGCCACATTTCTTGCATCGTCTATCCCCCGGTGGGAGGTACCCTGCCAAACCAAACCCAGTGACTCTACCGTCTGCTTAAGTGATTTCGGTCGATTGTCATACAAGCCTGCATGCCATTTCCTGGCATTGAAATGTGGCAAACCTTCGAGCAGGGAAGGGCACACAGCTAGTCCAGCATCGCGCTCTAGCTGTCTTGCATCATAGTCACCCCATGACGCCCAAGCCGCGTTTGGATAGCTCGCAGCAAACGTTCGTAACTCGTCGCCAACCTCTTGATAGGTTCGGGCGCCGTCCACGTCTGCTTGTTGGATGGAGGTGAGTTTTTTGCAGAAAGGAGTCAGGGTAGGGTTGATCTGAGGCCGAATAAAACGCTGGAACTCATCGACGATCTCAAGCGACTCCAAATCGATTACCACCAGGCCAATTTCAATCGTTTCCATCTGATCGGGGACGACTACAACCTGACGTGGTGGCTCCGATTTCTCAGCCTCATCACAGGTTGCCTCAAGGTCTACGCAATAGAGGTAGCGGTATGGCGCGAGGAGGTTTTGGATTGATTGGAGAAAAAGAAATTTTGCTTGAATACTCATCGCATGGGTGTCCTAGTTTTCATCTATCCAAGAAGCATCGACACAAGCATACAGCCACCTCTCAGGGAGTGATTACAGGGAGTGCTGTCTCGATTTCAGCGTGAATGCTAGTAGTGCCGATTGCAGTAGGACTCGTCCATGCTGCGATCCTTTTTTCCGGCGAGGCCCAGCTAGCTCGTGAGGCAGGCATGGCACGCCTTGAGATTGAACAACAGGTCAATCGTATAGACCTGGGCGATACCGAAAAATTCGGTTGCTCATCAGTTCACTGAGCGATCGGTAAGCAAATGCTTATGGTCGCCATACGCAAATCACTGAGGGTTACCAAAATAGTTACACCCGATACGCCTCACAGGTTCCCGCAGCTAGCTATCTAGGTAAGCCATTAGACGCTAGAATGAGAACCGTTAAACTGGGAATGATTGAACCATTACAGAGAACAAGCGCATTTCTCTGGCAATATATCTGGCGGATGACTGAGCACGGTATGATCGTACTCGGCGAAATTCATAAACCTATGCAGCTTAATTAAAAAGGGAGCTCCGAAATGGAAGAGGTCAACTACAAAGAGGAGCTTTCGGAAAGCGGAGAGGCTACGGGTATTGAGCGGGACTCGGAAGAAGAGTTAACTCTTGAGCCCTTTGATTCCGACTCTATCTCCATAGATCAAAAACCTATCCCAATGGATACACTCATCAGGCGACTTAATCAGAAATCAATCCACTTGAGTCCAAGCTTTCAGCGAAATGAAGTATGGGATGACAAGCGAAGAAGTCGCCTTATTGAATCCATTATGCTTAAAATCCCTTTGCCAATGTTTTATGTGGCGGCTAATGAACTTGGTAAATGGGAGGTTGTAGATGGTCTTCAGCGCTTATCCACAATACGAAATTTTATCTTAGGCGATAACGGAAACTTTCTAAAGTTGCGCGATTTGGAGTTTCTGGGCAGCAAGTACAACGGAAAATATTTCAGTGATTTTAACGAGGACGAACGAGACATTCGTCTCGTGAACACCATTATGGAAACTGAAATGCGTTTCACCGTAATTAATCCAGGTACTCCAGAAGCGGTTAAACGCAATATTTTTAAGCGGATCAACACTGGCGGGATGCCGTTAACGGCGCACGAAATACGTCACGCGCTTTATGAAGGGAAATCTTCTAAGCTCCTTCGGTGTTTAGCCGAAAGTCAAGAATTCAGAACGGCGGTTGACAGCAATATTAATGACACAAGGATGGGGGCACAGGAACTAATTTTGAGGTTTATTTCCTTCATGGTGTTCGGGAGACGGGACTTCAAATCAAGCATGGATTCCTGGCTTAGCAATACCATGCGCGTAATTAATTGCATGCCCGAGCTTGATGATAAACTCTTGCATAAGATTTTTCAAAGTTCCTTGGTTCCTACAATTAATGTCAGAAGCATCGAAACGATCAAAGAACGTTTCAAACTGGCTATGATCAGAAATAAGAAGATCTTTGGAGCGCACGCGTTTCGCAAATCCTTGCCATCCGGAAAAAAGACACCAATAAATAAAGCACTATTTGAAATCTGGTCTAACGTTCTATCCGAACTGACCGAACCTGAATTCGTGATTCTCGAAAATAGCAAAAGCCATCTTGTAGGCAAGTACGAATCGGTTTTAAATGACGAGGCATTCCTGAACTCAATAGGAAGAAACTCATCCCAACCAAAGGACGTAGTTGATCGGTACGGTACAATACTAGGTATTGTCCAGGCGACTATCATGGAGAACAAATGATCAGTTCCATTTCATTGAGGGCTTTTAAGTCCCTTCCAAACAAAACCATTTCCACCAGTGCGCTGACGGTATTATCCGGACTTAATAACAGCGGCAAAAGCTCTATCATACAGGCGATTAGAATGTATGACCTCGCCGCAAAAGGTGGATCGCCGTTGCTTGAAGGTCACGGTTCAATTTCTGAAATTCGCTCAAAATTCTCAACGAAAGATGAGCCAATTGAAGTAATAGTCGAAACAGCCGACAAAGAAAAGCACACACTCACACTCAGTGAAGGATCTTGCAGTCACCCGTCTTTCTCTCCTGTATTTAGCTATGTAGGCGCCGGTCGCCTTGGCCCACAAACAGTACTACCCTTGCGGCGCTCTATTGAAGAGCTACCGTATATTGGTGAAAAAGGGGAGTTTGTTTTTGATTTTATGCAGAAAATGGGTGATGCAATCATCCCAGAAAAACTTCGCCACCCCGAATCGCAAGGTGTAACCCTGGCTTTCGAGTTAGCGGGATGGCTTAGTGAAATTGCGCCTGGTGTAGTCATCGAGCTTTCTACCGATCACAAAGCTGATTTCGCTAGGGCAGAGTATGATAGTTTCCGCCCAGCAAACGTTGGATTTGGCCTAAGTTATACACTGCCGATTTTGACTGCAGTTCTCGGCATGGCTGCAAGTGCACCCGCGGCTGGCTGGGGAGAAGGTTGGGGAGATAAATGGGAGAAACAACGCACTAGTAATGGCACCCTCGTGATTGTCGAAAACCCTGAAGCTCACTTGCATCCGCAGGGGCAAACTGCCATGGGACGTTTGCTCGCTTTAGCTGCTTCTTGCGGTGTTCAGATAGTCACGGAGACTCATAGTGATCACCTGATTGATGGTATCAGAATCGCTGTTAAGGAGTCGCTGATCAAAGCCGAGGATATCTCACTACACTTCCTATCTAAGAGCAAAGAGGGTCTAACCGAAATTGTATCTCCCACTATCAATGACTCCGGGAAACTGGACTATTGGCCAGATGGTTTTTTTGATCAAACACTAAAAAATAGGGCTATTCTTGCCAGAAGGAACTAGGCGCGATGGAACACTTGGTCTGCTTAAATACGAATAGCTTTCCAGCAAATACCCCAGCGGAAGGGTATGCTCTTTTCGAGGATGCACTACAAGGCTTGCTGCAATTGAACGGCGGCGCAGATCGATTTACTCTCTACGTTGATAGCAATATAAAGGATTTTTCGGACTTTTTAATTGGTGAGTCGTTCACATATCAAGATTTTTTGATTCGATTAGCAGATGAAAACGAGCACGACATGCTGCTTTTTTTAACTGAAGTCGATGATAAAACACCCGCACTCGACCATCTCGAGGAAGAGGTATTCAACCAGCTAGCCGAATATACCTTCTATATTCCAGGTCAAGCAACAGCTCAATATCCAGACGTTCTAAGTTTGGCTTTTTTCACCAATGCCACTATGCTCAGCATTAACACTGCCGAGAGTTGGAATTTTTCAAAAATACCTTTGGCTCGGACTTCGGATGGATCTTTTACGGACGAAACTTTATCCGTGAACAATATCTCTTCCGAGCAGCACGGAAAGGAGCTTCTTGAGCTTTTCCGTAATATTGACATTTTTGCAATCTGCGGTAACCACCATGTAACGGAATATTTTCATGACTGGTTCATAAAACTCACAGACGAGAACAAACATCGAGTCGCCGAAAAAATGAAGCTAGCAGTCGAGCGGGAGTTCAAAGGAGGAAGGCCTCTCATTGACACCCTTAACGACGCTGAAGGTTTGAAAGAGATCAGATTTTCTGCGCATGCTGGAGGTGCGATTCGCGTCTTATTTAAAGCATTAAATGCTCCTAAGCATGCCGTGCTTGTAGGGTTTATAAAAAAACGCAACGATGAAGGTTATAAATATAATATCGATAAAGCAAAAGAACTTCTCAAGAGTATTTAACATCTAACCATGAATTCAATTAGATCTCCTGGTTTCAGACTCAGCACCTTTTCAGTATTGTACTGGAATACCTCCGCTTGCCCGGTTTTGACCAGCGCATTCATGCTGGTTGCGGCGTCTAAGGAAAGTAAGAGTCCGGCGAGCTCACTTATTTGATCCCGGCCATAAGGGCGATTGTGTTCATCTAAAACTACGTGGACACCATCACCCTTATCGTCAGGATTTCAATGCGCCAAAGAACCTCTTACCTCAAGCTCTTTAAAGCCCAAGTCGTCCAGCAATGCCCGCAGCCATCGATAATAATCAGGTGGAAAACCAGATCCGACCGTGGGCACTTGGGCGTTCAAACTGGTTGTTTGCCGGATCGCTGCGCAGTGGCAAACGGGCGACGGCGATCATGAGTTTAATTGAGTCGGCGCGCATGAATAGGCATGATCCGTATGCAGCGGCAGCCAGGTATTCCATTCCATTCGCCAGGTGAGCTACAAGGTAGATGAGATGCCGTTGCGAGAGAAAGACACGAAAGCTCTTAGTCAAGCTGACTTTTGAAGTGGCGGTCGAGCGAGTAGCCGGGAGGCAAGTGTGGTTGGGTAGATGGCGGACTGCCACTTGCTCGTCCCGGCGAGTCTCTCCATCATCAGAGGCTCTTGTTTAAGGAACTCATTACATGGAAATGACCTCGCTAAGGCTACTTCATCGCAGCATGATCTCGATCGGTAGTGATATGCAGCAATTTTTGGTGAGAACTGGTGCGGCGAGCTTCGATTGCCTGTTTTCCACGCGGGACACGCCTTTTGTGCTCACGCTCACGGCCCGAGGGTATGCCCGAGGATTCTTCCGATTTGACGTCCTTGCAGGCTATCGGATTCGAGATTTCCTAGGTGACATGTACGGTGATCTCGTCGAGGTTCTTAAAGAGGACGGTTCTAGTGGGAAACGACTGATACCCAAAGAATTCCTGGCCGAACTTAACGATGCCATTCCCACCCAGGCCACTGTGAAGGCCAATCCGAAGCCATCAGAAATCGTACGCTTGCGCCCCGACATTATCGAGGACAGAGAAAAGCCTTACTTCAACTGCTGGTCATACTGGACGCAAGGCCAGAAGCCCAGTGTTGAGAACCAGCACAAAACTTTGCTTCTCTTGGGCCCAGACGCCTTACGCCATAGCCAGGAGCGGAGTGCTTCTTCGCGTTGGAGCTCTACCGAAACTGGCGGCTCATGGACTAAAGATCTCTCGAAATAGTCAGCCGAACTGCTGGGCGCTGGGCACGTACCTATTGGGACTGGAAAGAATTTCCAATAGGTACCGAGCGCTCTCGCGAGAGGCGATAGCCTAGGCGCACTTTCTCTAAACAGGTATAGCCGCAGTTGTCCTCGCCGGACAAGAACATGGTCACCGCGTCGTTATCATCAAATTTCGGATGAGTATCCAGCTCGAGTCGAGCTCTTACCAACGCATGAAACAGGATGTGTTCGAGACCTTTCGGTAGAACCATTTCGCGGCCTCCGATGCGTGGTGAAAACACTTCAATATCTGGTCTAGCAGACAGCACCAGGTTTGCCTATATCCTCGACGGTAAGGCGACGGGCAAAGTCGCTTACTCACCTCACGGCGGAACCATGAGTCCCTGGCATTTTCGATGTGAGTGCCAGGAGTACATTTGTACTCTAGGCGTTTTATAAAGAATTATGGCTCACTGATATCCCGCCAAATGCAGCCGCAGGCTGCGGCTAGCTAAGTGGGCTCAGCCCTTTTTATTAGCCCAGACATACAAGGCAAACTGCGCGGTTTTCGGCCACTTCGCTTTGCCGTTGAGCCAATCACGCATGGTCGTCCAGCCGACCCCCAGGGCCTCGGCCTGATCACGCTGACTGACACCGTGGCGAGACTTGATGGAGTCAATTAGTTCCCGCAATACGGCAGGATCGGTCGAATAGTCCAATTGATCCGGGGACTCTAAACGCGGGCTCGCAAGCAACGCCGTCAGCGCTCCAAATGCGGCAGTGTCGTTGTGATAACGACCAACCGTGAGCTGAAGATTCAGCTCAGAGTCATGGCGACATAGCTCATAACTGCCATCTCCAGACCGGTACAGCACATGACATTGGTTGCGCTGTTCAGACAGTTTCTCAGTCATCGCGTCCAGATCAAAGTTAGGCTCGACCGCCTCGGCGGCGACATAAGCGGCCAGCGCCTCTACCAGTGCCTCGACATCCAGATCATGTAAGCGGTTGTTTTCGTAATCCAGAGTCAAGTTAGGGTTAAGTACAAAACGCTGCTCGAGCCCATCGACGACCGCAACGGCAATTACGCAGTCCGGCAGCTCTGGGTCTACCTCTTCAAAATAAATCTCGGTGATTTCGATGCTCATGCCAGGTGTCCTTGAACAGTGTGTCGCTGCTTACGTCTTTATAGCGGAGCGGAATCCGCCCCGCAAGCGGAATCCGCTCCATTCCCGAAAATAATCTGGTCTATCTATCAAGCTACGCATAACGAGCCAATGTCACTCTTGGAAGAAGGGGTTACGGCTTGATGGCTGCGTTCATGTCATCGATACTCACGGCGATCTCCGGCATGCGGATCATGCCCTTCAGGCGCTCAACAGATTGCGTGACAGCCACGATGGCGAACTGGCCGTTCTCTATCTCGATGAAGTCAACGCTATCGCCTGGCCGCAGACCGAGAGAAGCACGCACCTGAGCAGGGATTGTGATCTGGTTTCTGGAGGTAACAGTCGCGGAGGTCATGGGATACCCGTCAAAAAGGCCTGAGAGCTAGTTTCTTAAGCATAAGCTCTCGATCTCGGTCAGCTTGCGACCGCCGCAGTTCGATCATCTCAGCGAGCATTTGAGCTTCAAGCTCCGTCGCCCGTGCTCGATCATGTGCCAAAGGTTAGGCACTGTCGTAAAGCAGGTGGTGAGCCTCATCGCGGGGACTGATCACTCCGCTGGACTTGTCGATTTTCGCTGTGCCCGCCTGGCCCTGGAAAACGAATGCGTCCTCTCGATCCTCCGACAGCTCTCCCATGACCTCCCACAGCGCTGTGCCGATCATCATGCAGTGATCTCCTTTTTTTCCCGTTGGAGCTCCTTGAGCTCGCGCACGGAATCTGTCCACATTTAAATACTACATAAGCGATTGATTTTTAAGCGTTTATTTTTATAGCACGGCATCCGTCCACATTACCACGACGCTCCTGAGTGCTCGGTTTTGGATTGTTTGGAGGTGAAGGAGTTTTGCTTCAATGCTCATGGCAAGTATGGCCTCGCTTGGATCGGGTCAGGTTAGTCGCTCTCGGTTACTCCAATCAACGGCCTCTTTCACTTGCGTGGAGTGGGGCTTGAGATCACCTTTCCGCAGGGTTGAGAAAGGGGCGAACGACTGGTAGTTACCTACCAACCCGGGCAGATGTCTTAGCCGGACGGTTAGAGCTCATAGACTCTACCGTTTATTTTGGGCCTGTCGGTCGGTAGTCGTATAAATCTGCACGCCATACCTGTGATTGAAAAGTGCTAGATCTACGAGCACGGAAGAGTACTCAGCAAATGTGGAGCACCGCTATATACGTATCGCATCAAATTCGCGACTAGGCGTTAGGGTTCCGTTGTAACGCTTAGACGGGCCCTAAGGAGTCTGTTGAACACAGTTGGATCGAACGCATGCGACGGCGCTCCAGGCTGTCGAGAATGGTCGGTGAGTTGAAATATGTCGCCAATGCCATTTTCTCGAGCAGAGCTCTGAAGGCTTTTAGCTGTTGGTACTCAATAGAGTCGACCTCGATAAATCCGTGATCGTCGTGTCTAGACTCTAAGGTACACAGACGCGCTTCGATCCATTCGTCCACTTGGTGGACGGTAACGGTTGCTAGGTCAAAACTTCTTCCTTTTGTTGAATCTCGCAGCATGCGTCAGCTCCAAGGGTAAGTAACTGTGTTACTCGTAGTCTGCCTGTGGAGAAAGAATTAAATCAACTCCGTACACCATAAAGAGGTTGGTTGCGGCTGGTAGCTACATTGCTTGCAAGATGAAGAACGCAGGGAGTCGACTTATATGCTTATTACGGATAGACCTGTCATTGATCACTTTTCGAGCTTTAGGGGGCATTTAGCTTCTTTGTCTGGCTCTCTAGCGACCGATTTTGGCGTTCTTTGAGCCAGTACTGGTCTTTACTGAGCCTACGCGGGCTTGTCTTGATACTCTATGGGCCCGTATTGGGCCAGACGTAACAATGATATACGCGCTACTTAATGGGGGGCAAAAAAAGCGTTGTTCTAGAGCTATACAAGAAACAAGTTATGTCGGTGATATACCCGACGGTCGATTTCGTGCGAAATAATCTGATGCTCACCCCCTTTGTGGGGGTTGCGCTGGGTGCTGCTCCAAGAGTCATAATAAAGAATAGAAAAGTCTCGATAAGAAGAGAAATGCAGTATGAGTGACCATGTACTCATTACGAAGCCAGTAAAGTCTCCTAAGAAGGACAAAAGTCTGCTGATACGCATGAGCGTTGATGAGCGCGCTATTTTCGATGAGCGTCTCAGGGAGTCGGGCTACAAAGCGGCTGGAGCTTTCGTCAGAGACTACGTAATCAATTCTAAGCCCAAACGCAGATACGTGATTATTCCTCAAGCCCAGAAAGCCAGTGAGCATCTCGTTGAACTTGCCCAGATGATTATGGACGACAAAGAAAAAGAAGTGCTAATGAAAAAGATTATGTACGTGGCGATGAATGTTTTCGGCGAGCTGGAAAAAGTTAGGCTTGGTGGTAAAGGCGAGGAGGGAGAAGACTATGATTGGTAAGATCCTGAAATCTTCCACTGGCTCCTGTGCTAATCGCATCAAATATATCTATGGAGGAAAAAAGCACGACCATGACATCATCAATATTAAAACAATCGATACCAACTGCCTAGCTTTCTGCCCAGAGGTCGGAATACAGAAGGGCTGCGTAGAGAGTCTGGGTTGTATGATCCTCGACATGGATATCGCTACAAAATTGAAAATAGGCGAGCAAGGAAAGCCAAAGAGAAGCTTGAAGCCGGTTTTTCATGCGGTTCTTTCGCTGGATGCTGGTGAGTCACTCACCCCTGCACAGTGGAAGATAGCCGTACGACATTACCTGAAATCGATGGGCTTCAAGAGCAGCACAAAGTACACATCAGTCCTTCATGCTGATACAGGTAACGAACACGTTCATATCGTTGCGAATCGAATTAGCTATGAGTCGGGCTTTCCGATGGTTAGTGATAAAAATAATTTTGAAAAAAACTTGCAAGCGATTAGCGAGATCGAGGTCATGTTCGGCCTCAAAAAGTCCCCAAGACCAGAAGAGACTTGGAACATCGCTGTCAGCGGTAGGGAGGTCGACGGTGCCGCAAGGGCCCGCGCAATACCCTACAGATCCCGTCTTGCTGCAAAGGTTGGAGCTTGTGTCGAGAGTACCAGGGAGCGTAATGGAGACATTATCAATTTTGTCCGGGCTTTAAGGAGGCAACGCGTCTACGTCCACTTACGATACGGCACCGAAGGCCAACCAAAAGGGATTAGCTTTGAATTTGAGGATCGTGTCACCTCAGGTAAGACTTTGAAGAAAGCGCGTTTCACCTTTCAAAAACTGACGACACAGGAAGGCATTAGATATGAACCGAGCATGCTTCCGCAGTTACAAGCAGAGCTTTCTAAGCGAAATCCAGCGAGTAAAGGCAAGCCTAAGCCAACCGAGCAACGCTACTGGGTCAACCGTGGCTGGGTCTACATGTACTTCATCCCGGCCCACACTGCCCATGCGCCCTTCATCAGGCTCAAGGTGAAAAAAACCGGCGCTCAAGTTAGACAGGAGATCGCTCACGAGGAGGCGATGGCACTGGTAAAAGCCATCCTACAGATCCTAGCCGCGCTTTTCGGTGTTGGTGCTAGGTACAGGGCAAAGCCCGGCAATCCCGGAGTCAAAGGCTATACGGAGTACGATCAGGATGAGGCGTTCCCACTTCTTACCCCTGAGTTTGTCCCAATGTTACCGGGAGGGACAGAGGCAGTAGGCTTCAAGCCATCGGATCGCTGTCGTGTGTGACACGATGATATTTTGCTCGAGTGCACGTGCTGCATAAGGAGGTGGGCAGGATGGTCAGCATGGCGTCTCTTTACGGGCTGGTACGGCCAATGTGCCAGTACAAATAGCACGAAGAGCTCGAGATCTCACTCAACGGGTCGATTGAGCAGAATGGGTGGTGCAAGTCGGTAGTACCAAGGCTGGAGCCATCGACTCTCAGAGTCGAGTCCAATCGATCAGTCCAATAAATTGGGTGAAGGATACAGAGCGGGTAGAATTGGTTGAACATAAATTGCACACGAAGTTCATTTTGACCAATGAATTCAGACTTGGTAAGACCAATCCATCATCGGGGCCACACTGAAGCGGCGAGACGGCTCATGGCGGGCTTGGCTAGTATTTACGGGCGCTTCAGATTTTTCGGAATTCATTGATACTGATCTTTTATACAGCGGTTTTTACCCACTTTTCCTTGTTTTTCGAAGTCGGTAACTACAATGTAGCAAGTGAATGCGGCAATGTAGCAACTGGAAATGGGCACGATCACATCACGTAAGCGCAAGGACAACTCGACGGCCTACACGGCGCAGATACGGATCAATCGGGATGGGCGCATAGTTTAGCAGGAAAGCCAAACCTTCGACCGTAAGCAAGTCGCCCGGCCGCGCAGCGGCAAAAAAAAACGGCGCCTTCGGGTCTACTTGGCGATGCCCTGATGCCTCCAGGTAAACGTAAACCCGCTCGGAAGCGACTGGGTGCAACGGCAGAAAACGTGATTTGCCGCCCTTGACATGCCCCCTCAGGTGCTTGATGCCGTGGCGTTCCTGAATATAAGCGACCATCAGCTGCGCGGCCCGCTCGCGCCGTAAGCCGTGGTACAGCATCACGGCGAGAATCGCGCGATCCCGTTGACCTTTCAGGATGCTCGGATCGGTCGCCTCGAGCAGCGCCATGGCCTAATGATCGCCGAGGGCAGGGGGGCTTCGTTGCTGTCTATTCTTGGCCGCTTTGCCTATGCACCGGGTTGCCTTCGGCCACCGCATTGCTTTCCAGCAGGTGGTCGGAGAGGCTGGCCCGGGCGGCGAGCTTGCGACGGACAGTTGCGCCTAACCCGCGCTGCTCGAGCTGGGCGCGCCAGGCCAGTACATGCGCGCGCGTCACCGCGCGAAACTCATCCGCCACCGAGAGCCCTACAAAACCGCAGAAGTCTTCCAAGTCGTCCTGATAGGCGCGCCGGGTGCGAGAGTTGTCGATGTTAGCAAACCATTCCACCGCCGCCGGGACAGCGGCCAAGCGCAGGACTCCACGGCGGTTAGGCGGCGTTCGCCTGCAGTCCGCAGCGCGTCCGTGGTGTCTAGTGGTGTGAAGTCTTTCATCGTATACCCGACCCAGCAGATCGACCTGCGGCGTATTCACTCGCGACCAACTCCCAGTATTTACGGATCGACCGCTCAACCTCCGATTCCGGTACCAGGTGCTGCCAGCGCTGTTTCGCCTCATCCAGTTGGTAGCCGTACAACTGCGCTTCGAGCCGGGCGCCGGCCGCGGTGAAGCGCCGCCGACCAGAATGGCCCGGATATCTCGTATTGCTGAATCGGCACGATCGGCAGTTGGTGTTCTCGCCAGAGCTGCCAGAGTACTGCGAGATCGATCCCCCGACGCTGATGCTCCGACTCGATCTGGATCATGTCGATGTGCAGTCGATCGCATAGTGGGTTGATACTGAAATCGGCGTACCCCACACGCTGGTCATCGCGCTGGATCGTGGCGGCGCCGTTCTGCCCGGGAAATACGAAGGTATTGCGTTGAGCAGGCCGGTACTCACTGACCAGCTGCACCGCGGCCGCTTGTGCATCAAGCCATTTGGCTTTGCGACGCTGGGAAAAATCGCGAATCGGCTCGAACGCTTCCATAGGGTGTCGTTCCGTAGAAAGCTGAAACTCAGCGTCTCTTAGACGGAGATTCTCTTGGGGGATAAGGTCGGACACTTCAAACCCCTCGCCAGTTATTCCGATGAACCTCGCGGCATCGATGCACAACGTGCTCTACCAGCGAATTGCGTGGTTTGGCGTGTATCCAACCTTTCTCAAAAGGAGGAAGCGGCCCATCGGTCTCCAGCACCGCATTCAATTCCAACGAAAGCAAAATCAGCGTTTTGAATGCATTGGGTACCTGATCTGCTTCGAAGGACGCCCATCGTTGCCTCATGGCCGTTTCGGCTTTACCCGCACGATCCCATTCTGTGGTTTTGTGATGAACCAGCGCATTACGTGCCTTAACCAGTTGTTTAAGCCCATTAATGGCTGGACCGTCCTCGCGAAGGGATCGACCACACACCAGTCGCGGGATGACCACCCATTTGCCTACCACATCCAGCTTATCCAGATACATTTTCGCCAGAGGTTCACCCAGTTGGATGAGCGCAAATTCATAGGCCGCTGCTTCGATGGCCATCGCAGAAAACACGATGGTTTTGATGCCGACTACAGTTTTTCTGGCTTCCTGTTCGTCGTAGGCTGTCGCGTTGCTAGGCCATTGCGGCTTAGGAATCGGATTGCCCTTCTCGAATAAAAAACAGCCGAAAGCCTCTTCCGCAATTTCTGCGTAGGTCTCCACCATGGAATCGGCAATGACCCAGCTATCGCGAACCTGAAACGGTTCCTTTGACGTCATCGATCACGTCCCTTTAATAATTGGAACGTATTTTATCGCTAATAGATGGTGACTTATCTATGGACAAATTTAGATTTGCTTTGGCCGGATGCTACTTGTCAGAGGCATTGGGCCGCCAACGTTAGGAATACTGGCAGGATAGTGAGGCGAGAGTGGGCAAAAATGGGGCAAACCATACGTCAATCCATGCCATTCAATGCCAAACATGCGCTTGCGCATGGAATGGTGATATGAGCTGAGCCTCAGTGAATGCGTGGGTTTGAGGATTTTCGGGGAAGATACTGCAACACAATCGGAGTATTCTTAATGAAAAGCTGGCAGCTCGCAGCATTGTCAGTCATTTTCTGGATGTGAAATGCATATCCTGCTGCTCCCAGTCAAGCGACTCGGAAAATTTTCAAAAAAACTGAAATAGAAAGTAATCAATGTAATGATGTCGATAGATTTTTATCATGTATTTGCCTTGGCATAGCGTCTTCGTTCCGCTAAATTGGGTATCACCACAGGCACGAGTAGCCTATGGTTCAAAAAGGAAATAGAAGGAGTGGCGGGTATGAACGTATCAATTGGTTGCGAAGAGTAAGATTTCATAGCGTTGAAAAGGCCTCTATCTTTAGGGGCCTTTTTTGTGGCCTAAATAATTAAGGATATGAAAATTGTCAGAGAAACATGGATTTCATCAAGGGCTCTTGCTTGCTACTGCTTTGATCTTATGCATAGTCGCAGGCGTTCGGAATTATGATAGCCTTAGCCATTTATTAATGATTCAGAACTTGAACGAATGGATTGCTTTTGGGGTGTTTTCTTCATTGGCAGCCCTTTTGATAAATCAGCTTTATGCAAAAATATATCAAAAATATCAAGAGACACGAGCAGGTCTCAAATATATCGCTATTTCGTTTTTTGTTGTGATGGTAGCAACATATTTGGTCTTTCGTTTTCAAGGTCAAACTGATTATCAGACATCACTCGCGCTATTTGTTTCATCTTGCTTGCTAGGCGCCGGATGGTGGGTTCAAGCTACAATAAGTTCAGCTGCTGCTAGAAAAGCACACACCATCAATACTATTATGAATCAGAGAAATAGCGAGCTTTTCGTTCAGACAAATGATCGTCTGATTCACGCGTTTCCGCGTAAGAGAACCATTCCGTCAGTTTTTACTGAGTATCTTCAAGATATTAACAATAAGAAATTCAAGGATGCTAAGTTTCCTGAAGAGTTTCTTCAGGGCGCAAGGGATCTGTCCTACGTGCTGAACTATTATGAATTCATTGCTGTCGGGGTTCTCGGTGGGGACTTTGATGAGAAGCTCATGAAAGAGTGTTTTGTTGGAATAGTTATAGCTCTGGAGAAGAGAGCATATTTGGTGATTCAAAGTGCTCAAAAACAAAATGAGAAAACATTTGAGAGCTTAGTGGCGCTGGTTGATCGCTGGACCGACAACAAGTCGTTAACTACTAGCAGTAAAAAAGGTCAAAATTTTGATGCTTTCGAAATATATCCGGCGCAGGAGGAAATTGATAAGATGATGTGTGCAGGAGTATCTTCGACGCCTCATGCAGGTGTTGTAGACCTCCAGCTCGTAGAACCGGTATCTAGTAATTAAATCAATGGTTCTAAA
This sequence comes from Pseudomonas sp. NPDC088885, assembly GCF_044750025.1. Classification (NCBI taxonomy): domain Bacteria; kingdom Pseudomonadati; phylum Pseudomonadota; class Gammaproteobacteria; order Pseudomonadales; family Pseudomonadaceae; genus Pseudomonas; species Pseudomonas sp. NPDC088885. The sequence goes on from NZ_JBIVJB010000002.1 coordinate 145,036, forward strand.
AGCGCGCAGCTGAAGACGCGAAAGCGTTTTCGGCAGCATCAGTCTTGGTGTGAAGTGATTGCTTACCTAATGTTTTTCAAGTTGGCTCGATATGCGTCGCTTGTCTTAAGGTAAATACATGACACTTTCAGGTGCTGCATAATCCGGATCTGGCGCAAAAAACTTCAAAAGTAGCCTTCGCTCGTCCCTTAAGCTTGGCAAGCCCTTGCTTGAATGGCCATCATTCTCTGCAATCGACCACAAGGCCTCCCCGGAAGTCGCCGACCTCGACCAAACCTTGCTGTTCGGCATGAAGCGTAGCTCCATCACTTCCAGACCGAGTTGATTCTGGTACATCCTCTCCATCACATCCGATAACGAATATTCGTCTGCTATAGCAACGACTCCTTTCGAAAAAGAAAGAAGAATAGTTAACGGAGTGCGCCTTGTGGGCGGCGATTGATGCATGCAATTAGAAATTGCTACAAAGCATTGTGATTTTGAGGAATGAGCCATGGTAGCCGGGGTCGCGCGAGGGACTATGCGCAATCCATCATGGGTGCGACGGAGAAGCGGCGGGAGTGGGGCGGGTACTGCGGTGACATTGGCGATTCTGGATTGGGTGGGGCTGGGAGGTGGGGAGTTTATCAGTATTGTGCTATTGGGGCTGAGTCGACTCTTACGAGCGGTTGTTCGATCGCTCGAGGCGAGCAGAACTCCTCTTCCTCTGAATTTAGAGTTTCGGCAAAGGGTTAACGAATGGATTGGGGATGTGCAATCCAAACGTCATCCCATTTATTTTTTCTACAAAGGGCTTTGTTATCGGTTGTCGGGGTTTATGAGTGAAATAAAAGCGTGGAGCGTCAATCTCTAAGAAGCATGTAAGTGTCGTTAAGTTTTGAAGTTCGTTTCAGAGCGTCCGAACATTAGAGATTTGCCGCGAGTATTGATTCAATTTTTTCTATGTCTACACCTTCGATTCTCGTCATGATATTGCCATCCTTGAATAGAATAACTGTTGGCATAGCCCTTATTGAATACTGCGCTACAATATTCTGGCTTATGTCAACATCCACTATGCAAAGTTCAAAGCGAGCAATGTAAAGATCTGCAAGCTTATGAAGCCTCGGGGCGATCACCTTGCAGGGGCCACACCATTCAGCAGTGAAAAAGACGAGTACGGGTGTGGTAGATTTTAGAACTTTGGCTGCAAAACTTTCATCGTCGCAATAAATGATCATTATGATCTCTCTTTGGCTGTCAAGTATCGAGCTGTAGCAGCTTTCTTTTTTGGAATAGTGGCAATTATTTGTTTTTTGAAACGGGTGGGCAACTGTCAGAAATTACAGTTTTTTATATTTATTAGGAATAATGCTTATTCAGTTTTGGCGAGGAGGGGGGCGAGATTTTACAATCGCGACCTGTGCCGACAAAGAATAGACGGAGAGTGGGCGATTTTATCGAGTGGTTCTTTTCCTGCAAATTAATGGCGAAGCCTGGTTATGAGTTAAACAGCGAATTTCACTGTCGTTTACTGATGTTTTATATCAATAGCTTTTGCCTACAACCCCTTGCGCCATCCCCTACACGTAAGACAGAATCCGCCGGCTTGTGCGTCTAGACCGCAGGTTCTATCGTCCTTAGGTCACTGAAAACCAGTGATCGGGTTTGGTAGCCCGCTTCGTGTCTAGATGCATTGCATCACCTGATTCAGTCGCTTTCCCAGGACTCAGATTTCATGGTGGTCATGCGTGGGGCCCATTCGTGGGCGCCGGGTTCTAGTGCGACCGGTCTACCAACCCGCGTATGGCCACCACCCTTCGTTTGGTAGCGCGGGTGATGGCTTCTTTTAGTAATCGCGCTAGAGGTTCCATCGATGATCAAGCCAACACCGAATCCACCCCCAACCGATCCCGCATCCCCCTACGAATCTCTCGATTCAAAAAAACTCCACGAAGCCGCCGAACGCGCGCTCGATCATTATCTGCTCCCCGCCGACCGCATCATGGCCAGTGCCAACCAGCCTGAGCGCATGTACCTCGCCAATCCGAAGTACGACACCGAATCCCTGTTGGCGAACGCCAGTGAAACGTTGGGCTCAGCCTCTGAAATGCTCATCAACTTTGCCGCTGCGCTAGGTTCCTCGCATCGCAAAACCGCGTTGGGTATTGCGCAGGTGGTGATGTTGGGGGAGTTGGCGGTGAATCAGGCGTTGGATAACGTTGAAGTGAAGGTGTAAAGCACATCCCTCTGTGGCGATGGGGTTCCGGTGCCACAGAGGGAGTCAGTTCGATTGTTTGAGGTGAGCGGAAAGCTCTTCCCAGGCTTCTCTATAGCTATATCGCAACCGGGCGGTGTGCAACTTATGCAGTTGTCGCCGAATCCAGCTGTTCCTGTTTGCGAGCAGCATCTGTTCGATGCCCCGGTTTAAGGAGTCGGGTTCGAAACCTGTCCAGATTGGCGGAAGTACGCATTCCAGGTTCCCGGCGCAGACGACGGCAACTTCCGAATATAAAATCTCTTTGATCTGTTCCGGATCGTGGCCTTCGACTTGTCTGGCGATGTAGGCAAATTCAACTGCGGTGTCGACAAAGATCCACGACAACGCCTCTCTGATTTTGTATAGATCGTCCGGGCTCAGTTCACGTTTCAAAATCCGGCTCCCGGCGTTAAACGGCGCTGATTCGGTCGATCACCGGCGCCAGCGCTGGACGCTTGTTTTGCCATTCCTCTTTGGTGATTCCCAGCAGGACAACGTCGATCCGAGCGCCATCCCTCAGAATGTTCTGTCGCCGAACACCTTCCACCTCAAAGCCGAACTTCTGATGCATCTTCACCACCGCCGAGTTCATCGCCAGCACTTCGCAATTCAGCTTCTCCAGACCTGCGACACCAAATGCGTAATCGAGCATCCAGAATTCGACCACACTGCCCAGCCCCTTACCCTGCAAACCAACATCCAGATAAAACGCCCAATCCGCCGTTTTCTGCAGAACGTTGATTGCGTTCAACGAAACAACCCCAACCGCTTGCTCGTCCTTGATCACCACAAACACTTGCTGCCGCGCGTTTCCCTTTAAGGAGGCGAGCCAGTTCGCATGTTCCTGTTCGCTGATTTCGTGCGAGGTGTACATGTATTTGCGCACGTCCGGCTGGTTGCGCAGGGTGCGGACGTGGGCCTGAATGGCGGGGCTGGTGTCGGTGAGGGGTAGGAATTGCATGGGGATGTCCTTGTCGGGCGGAGGGTCGATTCTGAACCGCTGCTGTCGATCGGCAAAGTTTCATGTAAGCGCGTGCGGGGCGGGCCTAGGATGTTGGCACAAGATCGTCGTTTTTCATCCCGAGGGGAATCGTGCCATGCGCCTGAATGTTGCCAAAGTGCTGTTGGTTGCCGCTGTTGTGTCGGTTCTGAGTGCTTGTTCGGGGGCGGGTGGGTTGACCACGACCAGTTGTTTTTCTACTGATTGTCAGTCGCCGGATGGGCGCAATAATGCGACGACGTTGAAGTTTGGCGGGAACAGTATTGGTAGTAGTTTGAATCAGTACAGTTCCGGGATGTTGCATGAGGATTGATGGGGGAACACATAACTTGTGGTGAAGGGATTTATCCCCGAAGGGTCGCGTAGCGGCCCCCTGCTTCTAATGACATAAGAAGCCGGGACTGCTGCGCAGTCCAACGGGGATAAATCCCCTCGCCACAGGGTTTTGAGTGAAGCTGCAGGGTTATTGGACGGCAGGTACGGCAATCCATTCGCTCAGGGTTTGCTGGTATTTGCCTGTGGCTTTGCTCAGGTGCAGCCATTGATCGACGTACTGTTTCCAGCTGATGTCATCGCGCGGCAGTAAGTAAGCCTTCTCGCCGTACTGCATATATTTATGCGGATTCACCGCGCACAATCCCGGTTTGAGTTTCTGCTGATACAGCGCTTCCGAGGCGTCGGTGATCATCACGTCGGCTTTGTTGTCGAGCAGTTGCTGGAAGATCGTCACGTTGTCGTGCAACGCCAGTTGCGCCTTGGGCAGGAAGGCGTGGACGAAAGCTTCGTTGGTGCCGCCGGCGGGTTCGACCAGGCGCACGTTGGGCTGGTTGATCTGTTCGACCGTTTGATACTTGCTCACCTCTGAGCAGCGCACCAACGGGATCTTGCCGTCGGTGTCGAGGGTGTTGCTGAAGTAGGCTTTTTTCTGCCGCTCAAGCGTTACCGAGATGCCGCCCATGCCGATGTCGCATTTGCCGGCCTGCATGTCGGGCATCAGGGTTTTCCAGGTGGTCTGCACCCATTCGACTTTGACGCCGAGGCTGTCGGCCAGCGAGCGGGCCATGGCGATGTCGATGCCTTCGAATTCGCCGTCAGGGCGTTTGAAGGTGTAGGGCTTGTAGTCGCCGGTGGTGCAGACGCGCAACTGGCCTTGTTGCTGGACGCTGTCGAGGTGTGAGCTTGGCTCGTTTGCCTGAGCACCGAAAGCGAAAGACAGGAGGGTGCCGAGCAATACTGATTTTTTGGAGTTGTGCATATTTACCGGGCTTCTATGAATGGGTTGATCCGTAAATGATGGCGTTCAGTTAAACACGATCACACTATGGATCCGCAATCCTAGACCCTGCTAAACGAGTGGTCACTGATTCGAAAAGTTGCCGTTGCCGTAGCCAGGACGTTGCCTGACGCGTCACTCAGTTGGCCCGAGGTAAAACAGATTTCACGCTTGAGGTGCTCAATGCGCCCAGTGCCAAAAATTCGCCCTGGTAATGCCGGATTGATGTAGTTGGTTTTCGACTCGACGGTGACCGCAATCTGATTTGCTGCCAGGCACGCATAGAGCGCTGGCCCCATGCAGTCGTCAAGCATCGCTGCAAGCATCCCGCCTTGAATATTGCCCATGAGATTGGTGAGTGAAGCGCTGGCTTCAAAAACAATGTGCGCCTCGCTTTTTTCCTCGTCGTAATCAATGAATGTCCAGCCCAATAACTTGGCGGCGTCAGGCGTTGGCAACTCACCGTTAATGACTTTCCAGAACAGGGCATCGGTATTCATATCGAGTAGCCTCTCAGGGGGCCGAGGTTTATAAATATTGGCCAGATAACACTGCGAACGCAAAACCGGCGAGGGTCAGCAACCCGATTGAGCAGACACTCAACACTGGTGTGGGGGCCTTGGTTTTTTTTCGCACATAGAGGGTGACTGCGAGCGGTGGTACGACGGCAATCAAGCAGAAAACTTGAAAGGCAAGTAACTGTGGAAAACCCCATTGCTGCGAAAACAATAGGTACAGCATCAGTATTCCCGATACCCCTAGCGCGAAATTGGTAGCCCCGACCACTCGGATCAGCGCCATCAGCAGGATTTGCATTGCAGGGTCGACATCTTGCCAAGGTCGAGCAACCGCTACGCTGTGATAAGGCATGAACTCTGATCGCACAAGGTAAGCAGCGGCGAGTATCAGTACGCCAAGAAAAGCCAATCCGTAACAGATCAACGCAAACCAGGTGAGCACATTCATGTTCATGCCTCCAATCCACTCGGGACGGATGGGCGATTCACTGCATCGCGGAGAAGGGCTCTAACCTAGTTTTTTTATCGGAAGGCTGTCTACTGTCAGAAGTAACAGGTGGTTGTTTGTCCATAGGTTTGAAAGGCATTCAAAACCACATCCGCACGCCAATCACCAGGCGCGCTTCACTGCGATCTTCGCCATCTTCGCGGGCGTAATCGGCGGTGTTGCCATACGTGCGGTTCCAGGTCACGCCGATGTACGGCGCGAATTCGCGATGGATTTCATAGCGCAAACGCAGGCCGGCTTCGCTGTTGGAAAGGCCGGAACCGATGCCGCGTTGCGGGTCGTTTTTGCCGTAGACGTTGAATTCGGCCGTCGGCTGCAGGATCAGTCGATTGGTCAGCAGGATGTCGTAGTCGCCTTCAAACCGAATCGCGCTCTGGCCACTTTCGCCGATAAACGCCGTGGCTTCGGCCTCGAAGTTGTACAGCGCCATGCCCTGCAAACCGAACGCCGCCCACGTCTGTGGCGCGCCGGGTTTGAAGTCCTGACGCACGCCGCTGACCACGTCCCACCACGGCGAAATCGCGTGGCCCCACAGCGCCTGAATCTCGGCGTCTTCGGTCTTGCCGTTGCTGCGTTCGCCTTCGGAGCGCAGCCACAAGCGGTCGATGTCGCCGCCGATCCAGCCTGATAAATCCCAGGCCAATGCGCTGCCGTCATCGGCGTCCTGCCATTCGAGCTTGTCAGCGAGGAAGTAGCTGTTGATCGCACTGTCGTGCACCTGATGGCCGCCGGGGCTGGTGAAAACAGCGGCGCGGTCGGCATCGGTCAGCGGCGGGATCGGCGTGCGACTTTCGCTCGGCGCGGCGGGCTGCATCATGCCGTCGTCCATGCCTGACATCGTCGAGTGATCCATGCCGGACATCTGGCTGTGATCCATGCCCTGCATGTCGCTGGCAGCCATCGCCGAACTACCGACGAGCAGCAAAGTAAACGCCGTGAATCGAGTCATGTTCGGCCCCTTCATTCTTCCACCCGCACTTCGCGAAACATGCCCATTTCCATGTGGTACAGGAGATGGCAGTGATAGGCCCAACGACCGAGTGCATCGGCGGTTACGCGGTAACTGCGGCACGTGCCGGGCGGCATGTCGATGGTGTGTTTGCGCACCTGGAAGTCGCCGTTTTCGTCCTCCAGATCGCTCCACATGCCGTGCAGGTGAATGGGGTGGGTCATCATCGTGTCGTTGACCAGCACCAGCCGAATGCGCTCGCCGTATTTCAGGCGCAAGGGCTCGGCATCGGAGAATTTAATGCCGTTGAACGACCAGGCGAATTTCTCCATGTGGCCGGTGAGGTGCAACTCGACGGTGCGGCTCGGGTCGCGGCCGTCCGGGTCTATGAAGGTGCTGCGCAGGTCGGCGTAGGTCAGCACTCGGCGACCGTTGTTGCGCAAACCGAGGCCGGGATCGTTGAGTTTCGGCGCGGTGGTCATGGCTTGCATGTCTACCAGCGGATTGTTTTTTTCGCTGTCGGGATGCGTCTGCATCGGGCCCATCGCTGAGTGATCCATGGCGCTCATGTCCATTGAGCCGTGATCCATGCCTCCCATGCCCATGTCGTCCATGCTCACCAACGGGCGCGGATCCAGCGCGGGCACCGCCGCCGAGAGTCCGGTGCGGGTGGCGAGGGTGCCGCGCGCGTAGCCCGTTCTATCCATGGCTTGAGCGAACAGGGTGTAGACCTCGGCGTCGGGCTCAACGATGACGTCGTAGGTTTCCGCCACGGCGATGCGCAATTCATCGACGCTGACCGGTTTGACGTGCAAGCCATCCGCCGCGACCACGGTCATTTTCAGCCCCGGAATGCGCACGTCGAAGTAAGTCATGGCCGAGCCGTTGATCAAGCGCAGACGCAGTTTTTCGCCGGGGCGAAACAGCCCTGTCCAGTTGGAATCGGGCGCGTGGCCATTCATCAGGAAGGTGTACGTGGCGCCACTGACGTCGGCGATGTCAGTGGGATTCATGTTCATTTCCGCCCACATCTTGCGATCGGCGACGGTCGCGCCCCAGCCTTTTTCGCTGACGTCGTTGATGAAGTCGCCGACCGTGCGTTTGTGGAAGTTGTAGTAGTCGGATTGTTTTTTCAAGGTGTTCATCAGACTGGCCGGGTCTTCGTCGCTCCAGTCGCTGAGCATTACTACGAAGTCGCGATCGTACTGGAACGGCTCCGGCTGTTTCGCGTCGATCACCAGCGGGCCGTAGACGCCGGCCTGTTCCTGGAGACCGGAATGGCTGTGATACCAATAAGTGCCGTTTTGCCGCACCTTGAATTGATAGACGTACACGCCACCCGGTTCGATGCCGTGAAAACTCAGGCCGGGCACGCCGTCCATGTTCGCCGGCAACAAAATGCCGTGCCAGTGAATCGAAGTGCTGTCCTTGAGTCGGTTGCGCACGCGCAGCGTCACGGTGTCGCCTTCACGCCAACGCAACAACGGGCCGGGCAGACTGCCGTTGATGGTCATCGCAGTGCGCGGACTGCCAGTGAAGTTGACCGGGGTTTCGCCGATGAACAGCTCGAACTCGCTGCCGTTCAGCTCATTGATCTGCCCGGGGCCATTCAGCGCCCAGACCGGCGCGCGCCACAGGCCGAGGCCGCCGAGCAAACCGCCGGCTGCGAGGCCTTTGACGAAGGTGCGTCTTGAAGTGTTGGAAGGCATGCGCTGGAAGTCCCCGTTTGACACATGACGGGGAGGCTAACCAGCGCTGGCTTTCAGTTGGCTGAGGGCGGGATTACAGTTTTGACAGGTTCAGCGGTCTGGGCACAACACTGCTTGAGGCGGGGGCCACGTAGTGCTGAAGGATGGGTTTGAGAATAGCCGAACGCAGGTTGTCCAGTCCCACGACGTGCTCCGCGCGCTGCTGCCAGGTCAGCGAGCGCGCTAGGCCGGGGCGCCATGGTTTACGAGTCACTTTGCTATTGAGTGTGGCGATGCAAAAGCGGGTGTAGCGGGGCAACTCGTACAAGTTCAAGAACCGCAGATCGATAGAGCACAACAGCAACGTGTCACCGAAAGAAAGCAAAGGAAATGCCGTGACTTCCAGCTTGTTCTTTTCATTGATTCGGGTGCGCCATTGCCTGTTATCCAAGTCACCCAGGCTTATGTTTTCGTCGAGGATATACCGCGCGGGCTGTTGACGAATCGCGAGATTTTCGGCCGCCGCGTAAGTGATGCTGGGCATGGCGCCAGGCGAAAGCAGCAGGAATGCGCAAAACAACACGACTGCTGATACAACACCGTAGGCAACGCGGGTGAATAGATGACCTTTGCTGATGTAAAAAATCAATACAGGTATCAGGCTCAACGCAAGGGTGCCGAAGGAAAGCAGCCCGACCACAATCACAGCTCTGGAAGTGTTCTCACCGACGTAAGTTGAAAGGATCAAAAGTGCTGGGAGCGACGCAAACAGGACAGCTAGCCCAACTACGATACCGACTGAGCCGCGAAAGAATTTCTTTTTCCATGGTCCCAAACCTACAGTGTCTTTGTCGAAAGTCTTACGAAAGGTTCTGAATGAGAACAACAAAAAATAGGCAGCCAAGGTAATGGCCAGAATAATCCCCAGCGAAGCCGCTGCGCTGAACGTATCCGAGAATATGAACAGTAGGACGGTGAATGCACAGAATCCGGAAAGCAAAGGGAAAAGTAGCCACTTCGCGATTCGATAGTGCTTGTCCGGCACCTTATCGAACATGGAAACACTGATGCCATAGAACCATGCACTGGTGGAGAGAATGAACAGATAACCCACCATGATCAATACGATCAACAGTAGCCAAATGGCAAGCGCGGACTTGGCGTCGGTGCCTGCAAGGAACAAGTCTGTACGACCAATTGCTCGCGTATAGATGTACAGACCAAGAATCGCCAGCCCTGCTCCCAGAAAACCCAGTGTGACGGTGATTTGGCCCCAGTAATCCAGAACGCGTTTAAAGTTGCGTCTAAAGAATTGCGAAAACGTTGGTACGGTTGAAGCATCCATGCGATCAAATTATCCAAAAAAGAGAGTGGGTGGTTCTTTAACGACAGTCGGCCAGGCTTCTTTAGGAAGTCTGGCCGCTAATGGAATGGTTCTGTGATTCCCCGACTGGCTGGAGAGTGATGTTATAGCCCCAGACCTTCCTGCACCACCAACAACAAATTGTTCTCGGTCAACGCAATCGCGTCCAGCTGTTGCCCGGTTTCGATCGACTGCATCCACCAATGGCTTTCGCCATGTTCGTCAACAGTGCGCAGCAGAAAAGTGTCTCTGCCCGGCACAAGGATCTGAACCCGGCCGGCACCGTCCTCGGTAAACCGCGCAATCGGATCAAACGTAAGGCTGTGCTCATTGCCTTCGATCACCAGTTGATCCACCGCGTAATCATGACTTTCGCCATCCGGCGACGTTTCACACACGTGGGTCGGGTTGCGCCGGATCTTCAGGCCGACTTCCGCCACGGGCTGCAACCACGCCTCGATGCGGTGGTACAGGCTGTCCACTTGTTTGGCCCAGCAATCGATCTCCAGCGTCGCGTCCGCTTGGGTGTGCCGGGTTTGCTTGAGCTTCGCGGCGAGTTCGTCTGCTTTACTCATTTCGGTTCCCTTGGTTTGATGTCTGCCTGTTAATCGTAGACCTTGCAGCGGCGTACGGCCTTGCCTTGCGTCATGCGCCGGCGCTGTCAGCGTGCCTCATTCATTACAAATCACGTCAGGTCAGCATCGAAAACCACGGGCGCAGGCGTCTCAGGGAGCGGGTACATGAAAAAGCTGTTTACAATTTTCGCGCTGATCGTGCTGACGGCCGGTAGCATCGGGCTGATCTCGTCACGTCAGTCGCCGAGCCACAAGGAGCGGCCGGAAGCAGTGGCGGGAGCGTTCGATTATTACTTGCTGACGCTGTCGTGGTCGCCGACGTTTTGCCTGACGCACAAGGACGATGCGCAGTGTTCCGGCAAGGGTTACGGCTTTGTTTTGCATGGATTGTGGCCACAGTATGCGCAGGGCGGCTGGCCGCAATCGTGTCCGCCGCTGAGCAAGCTTTCGGCTGAACAACGTAGCCAAGGCCTGACGTTGTTCCCGACGCAGAAATTGCTTTATCACGAATGGCGCAAGCACGGCACGTGCAGCGGGCTCGGTGCGACTGGCTATCTTGATGCGGCGGACAAAGCGCTGGCGGCGGTGAACATTCCTGAGCAGCTTCAGCCGTTTGGTGATTCCTATTACTTTAAGGCGCAGGAAATTGCTGATCTGTTCCGTAAAAGTAATCCGAAGATTCCGGCTAATGGCATTGCGGTGATTTGCAGTGGGCCGGAGTTGGCGGAAGTGCGTGTTTGTCTGGACAAGGATTTGCGCTTTGCAGCGTGTGGCAAGGGGGTGAGGACGCAGTGTCGGAAGGGGGATATTCGGGTGCCGCCGAAGCGTTGAGGCCATCTGTGGTGAGGGCGCTTGCTCCTGCTTGAGTGCTCAGCGCTCATGAGATTTTTTGGGGCCGCTTCGCAGCCCAGCGGGGATAAATCCCCTCGCCACGGGGATTTGTGTGATGTCTGGCACTTCAGAATGGATTAACCGTAAAGAAGCAATCGAAAATAAATCTGCCAACAGCGATCATCCTAATTCGCGGCGCGCCGATACAACGGGGCGGGATCGTGGCGTTTGCCCCGAGCACCCCGGTGGACTACGCTCAGACCGTAAGGGTTTCGGGCCTACGCCCTTGTCGTACCTGCCCAGGACACGCTTTTGCCTATTCCCATTCACGATCCGCAACAGGCTCCCGGCGCGCTGAAGCGCCTGCCACTGCGTAAAGCGGCTGTGCTGTTTATCGTTGCGGTGTGCCTGTGTCTGTTCGGCTTGCTCTACCTGCAACTGGAGCAGTCGCGGCGTCAGGATCTGGCCGTGGCGAAAGTGGCATCGAGCAACCTGACCCGGGCGATGGCGCAACAGGCCGAGGACACGTTTCACTCCGCCGATCTGGTGATGACCAGTCTGGTCGACTGGATTGAGGACGACGGCTACGGCGCGACGCAGAAGCCGCGTTTGCAGAAAACCTTCGCCCGGCGCGTGCAGCAGATGGAGCAGTTGCACGGCATCTTTTTCTTCGACAAACAGGGCCAGTGGATCATCACTTCGTTCGCCGATTTGCCCCGTGGCAACGGCGTGGCCGATCGCGATTACTTCAAGTTTCATCAGCAAAATGAATCGACGCTGGCGCACATCGGCCCGGCAATTCGCAGCCGTGAGAACGGCGAATGGATCATCCCGATCTCGAAACGCGTCAATGACCACGCCGGCAATTTTCAGGGCGTGCTGATGGCCGGGATCAAGATGGCGTACTTCGATCAGTTCTTCAAAAGCTTCAGCCTCGACGACAACGGCATCATGTTCCTCGGCCTGACTGACGGCACGCTGTTGGCGCGGCGACCGTTTGAAGAAAACCTCATTGGTACGTCGCTGGCGCAGGGGCGGATTTATCAGAAGTTGCTGCCGGAAGCCCAGTCCGGCACGGCGATGATCAGGTCGGTGGTCGATGACGTCGTGCGTTTGTATGGCTATCGGCAACTGGGGTCGTATCCATTGGTGGTCGCCGCAGCGTCGTCGCGCGACACGATTCTCAAGGGTTGGTATGAGCGCGCGTTTCAGTCCAGCGTGATCATTGCGCTGGTGATTCTGGGCGTCGGACTGTTTGGCTGGGTGTTCATCCATCAGGTGCGCAACGGCGAGCGCATCGAGAAAAATCTGCGCCGGGCTCAGCTAGCGCTGGAGCAGATTGCGACCCACGACAGCCTGACCGGACTGGCCAATCGGCGCTTGTTCGAACGTTCGCTGGAGATTGAGTTTGCCCGAGGCGCGCGGCAGGTGAGTCCGGTGAGCCTGATCATGCTCGATATCGATTTTTTCAAGCGTTACAACGATGCTTACGGCCATGTCGCCGGTGATCATTGCCTGATGCAAGTGGCGCAAGTGGTCAAGACCTGCTGCCAGCGCAAGGCGGATCTGGCGGTGCGTTATGGCGGGGAAGAGTTTGCGGTGTTGCTGCCGGACACTGACATCAACGGCGCGTTGGCGATTGCCGGGCAGATTCGCCGCAGCGTGATCGATAAACACATCATCCACAGCGGCTCGCCCACCGGGTATCTGACGGTGAGCCTGGGTTGCTATGCGTTTATTCCTAGCGGCAATGACAGTCTGGAAACGTTCATCCACCGCGCTGACGCGGCGTTGTATCAAGCGAAAAATGCCGGGCGCAATCGCGCGGCGGTGTTATCGCTGGACGGCGGAATCACCGAACTCATGCGCTCCGATCGCTAATCCAGAATCCAACACAAAACCTGTGGGAGCGAGCCTGCTCGCGAAAGCGGTGTGTCAGGTAAAAATTGTTTATCTGACACGACGCCTTCGCGAGCAGGCTCGCTCCCACAGGGGTGTTGCGTTGATTGGGTGATGGGTTGATCACCACGGATGGCTCTTGTTCGTTCAGCCGCCTGTGCCACCGCCCGCACCGCCAGTCCCGCCGCCGGCCGAACCGGTGCCGCCGCCCGCGCCTGAGCCCGAACCGCTGGAACCGCCATTGGTACCGGTGCCCGAACCGGCGCCGTCGGAACCGTTGCCGCCAGAAGGCGCGCCCGGTGTGTTGTCCGGTGGCATGGTCGAGCCGCTGGTGGCGCCGGATTTGGTGCCCGTGGCGTCAGCGCCATCGTTGGCCGCGAAGCTGGCGGCCGAGGCCGTGGCGAGCAGGCCGGCGAGCATTAACGAAGTGAAAGTGCGCGTCTTCATGGTACGTCTCCAAAAAGGGGATTTACCTGGTATTGGTCTGACGCGTTTGAGCGTTGGTGCCGGTCGGCTGACCAGCGGTCGATCGCGTGGCCAAGTGGCCTACTGTTCTTCTGGAATATTGGCTATTTGCCGAACCCCGCGCCGGGACTACCGTAGTCACACATTCACTCGCCCCCGGATACTCACCATGAAAGCTCGTACCGATTTCTACACCGCTTCCCCGGACGCCCTGAAAGCGATGATCGCCCTCGAAACCGCCGTTTCCAAACTGCCACTGGAAAAGACCCTGGTTGAACTGGTCAAGCTGCGCGCTTCGCAAATCAACGGCTGCGCCTTCTGCATCGACATGCACACCGCCGATGCCATCAAGGGCGGCGAAACCCCGCGTCGTCTGTTCGCCGTGACCGCATGGCGTGAAGCGCCGTTCTTCAGCGACCGCGAACGCGCTGCGCTGCTGTGGACTGAATCGCTGACCCAACTGAGCCTGACCCACGCACCGGATGAAGATTACGAAGTGGTCGCGGCGCAGTTCACCCCGAAAGAACTGGTCGACCTGACCGTGGCAATCAGCACCATCAACAGCTGGAATCGCCTGGCCGTCGGCTTCCGCAAAACCCCACAAGCCTAAACCCCAACACAGCCCTTTGTAGGAGCAGAGCTTGCTCGCGAAAGCGGCTGCTCATTCAACCCTGATGTTGACTGTGACGACGATTTCGCGAGCAAGCTTTGCTCCTACAAGGGCTGCGGTGATGATCAATGCCCATCCGCACTCGGCGCGGCCGGTGGTTGTACTTTGCGCATCAAGGGCACCATCGCCGTGGCGATGACGAAGCAGACCATGATCATCAGAAAGGTGTCGCCGTAGGTTTGCGTTTGCGCCTCGCGGTACGTCAGCAACCACAACTGGCGCAGGCTGGCGGTGACGCCGACGTCACCGCTCTGGCCCAGCGTGGCGAAGTTGCCGCCGACCTGCGACAGCCACCGATTCATCGCCTCATTGCTACTGTTCAGATGCTCGGCCAACCGCGTGAAATGCAGGTTGGTACGGTCATTGAGGATGGTCGCGCACGCCGCAATCCCAATCGCTCCACCCAAATTGCGCATCAGGTTGAACAGGCCCGAGGCATGCTTCAAGCGTGCTGGCGCCAACCCTCCCAAGGTCAATGTCACCGCCGGCGGCACCGCCAGTTGCTGAGCAATTCCGCGCAGTGCTTGCGGCAGCATCAATTGCCCCGCACCCCAGTCGTGGGTGATCGGGCTGAATTCCCACATCGACACCGCGAACAGGCCCAACCCGACCATCATGATCCAGCGCAGATCGACGCGATTGGCGAGAAAGGCGTACAGCGGAATTGCCATGATCTGGAACACGCCGGTGGAGAAAACCGCCAGACCAATGTCCAGCGCGCTGTAGCCGCGTACCCGGCCGAGAAACAACGGCGTCAGGTAAATCGTCGCGAACAGGCCGATGCCGGTGACAAAGGAAAAGAAGCAGCCGAGGGCGAAATTGCGATCCTTTAAGGCACGCAGATCAACGATCGGATTGGCCACGTGCAACGTGCGGCCAATGAAGGCCAATCCGGCGAGCCCGCTGATCCACGCCGTGGTCAAAATCGTCTGGTCGCTGAACCAGTTCCAGCGCGGGCCTTCTTCGAGGGTGTATTCGAGGCAGCCGAGAAACAGCGCGAGAAAGACCATGCTCAGATAGTCCGCGCCCTTGAGCAGCGACAATTCCGGTTGGTCGATTTTCACCAGCATCGGCACCGCCACGGCGACGAAAATCCCCGGCACCAGGTTGATGTAGAACAGCCAGTGCCACGACGAAATATCGGTGATCCAGCCGCCAATCACCGGGCCCATGGTTGGCGCCAATGAGGCGACCGCGCCAATAGTTGCCGCTGCGATTACTCGCTGTTTGCCGGTGAAGAAAAAGAACGCGGTGGTGAACACCAGCGGAATCATCGAGCCGCCGAGAAAACCTTGCAGGGCGCGAAAAGCGATCATGCTCTGGATGTTCCAGGCGATGCCGCAGAGCAGACTGGCGAGGGTGAAACCGACTGCCGACGCGCAGAACAACCACCGCGTCGAGAACACGCGCGACAGCCAGCCCGACAGGGGAATCACGATGATTTCGGCGATCAAATAACTGGTCTGCACCCATGCGGTTTCATCGGTGCCGGCGGACAATCCACCGCCAATATCGCGCAACGACGCGGAGACGATCTGGATGTCGAGCAACGCGATAAACATGCCGATGCACATCGTCGCGAAGGCGAATACCTTGGTCGCGGTGGCCATGTCCGCCGCGTTGAACGGTTGCGCAGGGGCGGCGAGGGCGGCGGCGCTCATGGCGCGACGGCCACGGCGCTGGTTTCAGGCTGGGCGCGGGTGTCGACTTCTGCTGTCACTGACAGCCCCGGGCGCAGGTGGCCGAGCACGCCGTCCGCCGGGTCGAGGAGGATGCGCACCGGCACCCGCTGAACGATTTTGGTGAAGTTGCCGGTGGCGTTTTCCGGCGGCAACACGCTGAATTGTGAACCGGTGGCGGGAGCGAGGCTGTCGAGACGACCGTGGAATTCCTGACCGGACAGCACATCGGCGCGGATGCTTACGCGTTGGCCGGGTTTCATCCGTGCCAATTGGTCTTCCTTGAAATTGGCATCGACCCACAAGCCGCTGGCCGGCACCACCGACAGTTGTTGCGAACCGGCCTGCGCATAAGCGCCAACCCGTGCGCGGCGGTTGCCGATCACGCCATCCACCGGCGCACGCAATTCGGTGTAGCCGAGGTTCAACTGCGCCAGATCACGTTCGGCGCGGGCCTGCTGAAGGGCGGCGCGGGCCTGTTGTTTTTGCGTATCGATCACCGCGAGTTGGCGTTGCGCGGCGAGCAGTTCGGCCTGGGCGCGGGCGCTCAAGGCTTGCGCTCTTTTGAAGGTGGCGTCGGCGCGTTGCGCACTTTCGACCGACACGGCATTGGTCGTCACCAGGCGTTTGTAGCGGGCGTTGTCATCCCGCGAGCGCGCGGTTTCGGCGCCCGCCGCATCGATGCCGGCGCGGGCCTGGCCGATCACTGCTTGCTGCAATTGTTCCGTGGCGTCGAGGTTGGCCAGCAGCGCTTCTTCAGCGGCGACCGCGCCTTCGCTTTTCGCCAGATTGGCGCGGTAGTCGCGCGCGTCGAGACGGATCAGCACATCGCCGGCCTTGACGTGCTGGTTGTCGCTGACCAGCACTTCGTCGATGTAACCGGCGACTTTCGGCCCGATCACCGTGACGTCGCCACCGATGTAGGCATCGTCGGTTTCTTCAAGAAATCGCCCGGCGCCCCACCAATGCACGGCGTAGACGCCGGCGAAAATCAGCGCGAGTAAACCGACGCCCGCAAGCAGCACGCGTCTAAGCAGGGGAGGTTTGGCCTTCACCGCAACAGGTTCGAGGGTGGGCATGCTGGTCATGGCGGAATACCTGCGCAAATGGTTCGTTATTACGGCCGTAATATGACGCAGGTAATATTTGCTGGCAATTTATTTCGGATGCCGATCGTCAGTTGTTTATTTGAGCCAGTGTCCGGGTGTGCTGCCAGTCATTGATTTGAAGAAAGCGATAAACGCGCTGTCGCTGGCGAAACCCAGTTCGAACCCGCAATAGCTGAGGCTGCGCCCGGTGGCGAGCAATTCCATGGCGCGCATCAACCGCCATTGCTGGCGCCATTGTTGATAGCTCATGCCGGTTTCGCGCTGGAAGATCCGCCCGATAGTACGGCTGCTGGCGCCGATCTGTTGTTCCAGCATTTGCAACTCTGGTGGCAGACGCTCGGGCGTATTCAGCAGCGGCGCCAGACGCTTGTCCCGAGGCAGGGGCAATAGCATCGGTTGCTGCGCCGCTTCGGCGATTTCGCTCAGGCACAGACCGAGTAAATGGGCGAACTTGCCCTGTTGCCAATCAATGTCGAAATCCGCTGTTGCGATCGGCTCCAGCACGGCGCGCAGCAGTGGGCTGACTTCGATCACGCAGACTTGCTGCGGCAGCTCGGCGCACAGTTCGGCAGTCAGGTAGATCGAACGGTAATCGACGCTGTGCTGCATCACCGCGCGATGACTCACGCCCGGCGGAATCCACGCCGCCCGCGACGGTGGCAACAGACACAATTGCTGGGCCAGCGTAATCCGCGTGCAACCCTGACGGGTGAATAGCAGTTGCCCGCGTTGATGTTGATGCAGTCCGGAATCATGGTCGCCCAAGGTTGCGGCGATACCGATCACCGGCGCGCGGTAACTGTCAGCGTCAAACGTTGCGTGGGCATCGAGCCAAGCCATGGGTTGTCCGATTTCAGCGATAAGTTGGCAGGATTCGGATAATACGCCAGACGCCGCTTCTTAAACTCCTCTGCGGTTTACTTGAGGAGTCATGAAGGATGAACAACAGAAATCTGTTGCTGCTGGCGATCGCGCTGCTGATGTTTCCGCAGATCGCGCAAACCCTGTACAGCCCGGCGCTGGGCGATATCGGCCGGGTGTTTGACGTCGGCCCCGAAGCGGCGGCGCAAACTTTATCGGTGTATTTCCTCGCGTTTGCCGTAGGCGTGGTGGTGTGGGGGCGGTTGTGCGATCGCATCGGCCGGCGTCCAACGATGCTTGCAGGGCTGGCGATCTATGCATCGGCGACGGTGATCGGCTTGCGGGTTGGCAGTTTTACCGGATTGTTAGCGGTTCAGGCGGTGGCGGCGTTTGGTGCGGCGGTCGGCTCGGTGGTGACGCAAACCGTATTGCGCGACCGCTTTAAGGGCGCAGAACTCGCGCAGGTTTTTTCAATAATGGGCATCGCGCTGGCGGCCAGTCCGGCGATCGGTTTGTTCAGCGGTGCCAGTCTGGTGCAGGCCTTTGGTTATCGCGGTGTCCTCGGCGCTTTGCTAGTGCTTGCCGTACTGCTCTTGCTGTGGAGTATGTACACCCTGCCGGAAACCCGGCCGGAGCAACTGCCGCCGGTGAGTCTGATTGAAACCCTTGGGCGCATGTTGCGTGACCTGGGTATCTGGCGTTCGGCGTTGTGGATTGCCTCGTTCAACGTGGCGCTGTTCAGCTACTACAGCCTCGCGCCGTTCCAGTTTCAGCGGCTGGGCTTGAGTGACACGTTGTTCGGCTACAGCGGCGTGATCCTCGCGCTGGGCTCGGGGTTTGGCGCGTGGTTCAACAAGCGTTTGTTAAAGGCCGGGGTCGCAGCGATGCAGTTGATTCGCCTCGCGGCTGTCAGCGGTTTGCTCGGTGGTCTGGGCGTTTGGTGGTTGCAGGACAGTGCGGCGTTTGTGCTGCCGATGTTGCTGATCGTGCTGGCGTTCGGTATGGCGATCCCGAATATCTTGGGGATGGCGCTGGTTGATTATTCGGATCGATTGGGTACCGCCGGGGCGTTGTTGGGGCTGTTCTATTACCTGTTGATTGGCGCGGGGTTGATGCTTGCCGGTTGGTCTCAGGCGCTTGGCGAAACCTTGATTGCGTGCAGCGCCCTGGCGTTGCTCCTGACCACTAAGCTGCCGCATCTGCAATCGGTGAAAGACAAACAGGCCTGAGCCTGACTCAACCCCCTGTGGGAGCGGGCTTGCTCGCGAAAGCGGAGTGTCAGGCACCTCGATGCAATGTGTGCCGACGCCTTCGCGAGCAAGCCCGCTCCCACATTTGTTTTGTGTTCACAGCACAACAGCCCATCGTCGGCACGCAGAGGAATGAATTGCCGAGGTTAATAGGAAGCATTACTATTCGCACCCCTTTCCTCAGCACGCCGCCCATACCCCCATGCTTCCCCGCAGACCCGGCTTTTTCGAGCATTACGAAGAGTTGATCGGCACCTGGACTCGTCGCCTGCGCAATCGCGCGCAGGCCGAGGATCTGGCGCACGACACCTTTGTGCGGGTGCTCGAATCCGATTCAGCGGCGGTGCAGCAACCTCGGGCGTATTTGCATCAGACCGCGCGCAATATCGCGGTCGACGGTTATCGGCGTGAGGATCGGCGGGGTGCCATGGAGTCGGAGGCGATCGATCACAGTGCGTCGTCGTCCGGCGACCCGGAGCATTACATGCATGCGATCCAGTTGGCCGACTCCATCGAGCGGGCGCTGAGCGAGCTGCCGGTCAATTGCCGGAAGATTTTTGTCTGGCAGAAGATCGAAGGCCTGACTCAGGCCGAAATCGCCGAACGCCTGGGCCTGTCCAAGAACATGGTCGAAAAGTATATGATCCGCACCCTGCGGCATTTGCGTGATCGCCTGGACGGGTTGCAGTCGTGAATGGGCGTTATGGCGAAAAGATCGCAGCCTTCGGCAGCGCCTACAAGGGGCTGTGTGTCTTTATATTCCCGGCCAAACAGGACATTCCATGATGGATACTCGTGATTGCGCGTGCGGGCAAACAACCGTGCGCGATGACGCAGCTCGCTGGTTTGTGCGTTTGCAGGAGCCGGTGGTCAGTGCCGACGAGCAGCAGCGCTTCGATGCCTGGCTGAATGAGCATCCGCAGCACCGTGACGAATTCCAGTTGCTTCAGGGGCTGTGGACGGCCGCTGATCTACTGCCGGCGCCACGCCTCAAAGCTTTGGTTGAAACTCCACCGACGCGCCGCGAACGACGTCCGTTGTTACGTTATGCCGTGGCCGCGAGTGTGGTGGCAGTGGCGCTCGGCCTCGGTCTGTTCAGCGGTTTGAATCATCCGGGCGGTTACAGCGCCGAATTCAGCACCGCGTTGGGCGAGCGCAAACACGTAGCGCTGCCGGACGGTTCGGTGATCGATCTGAACAGCCGCAGCCGCTTGCAGGTGCGCTTCGAAAAAGATCGCCGATTGATCGAATTGAGCGAAGGCGAGGCGATGTTCAGCGTTGAGCACGACACCTCGCGACCGTTCGTGGTCGAGGCCGGCAGCGGCAAAGTCACGGTCACTGGCACCCGTTTCGATGTGCGCCGCGACGTCACGCAAACCCGCGTGGCGGTGGAGCAGGGCACGGTGAAAGTGCAGGGCCACAATGCGCCGGACAACGACTTCATCAGCCTGACCGCAGGCCTCGGTACCTACGTCGATGCGCAGGGCAAAGTCGCTGCCGCCTATGCGGTCAACCCCGCAGAATTCACCGCATGGCGCAGCGGCAAACTGGTGTTCAACAACGCCAGCCTCAGCGAAGTGGCCGCGGAAGTATCGCGTTATCGCGAGAAGCCGCTGACCGTCAGCAACCCTGCGGTGGCCAGTCTGCGCCTGACCAGTGTGTTCAAATCCGACAACACCGAAGCCTTGCTCAAAGCCTTGCCGAGCATCCTGCCAGTGGCCGTTCGCACCCATGCGGATGGCAGTCAGGAAATAATTTCAAAATAAAATTCAGGTTTTTTTCGAGTTCATCGTCTTCCTGTTCAACTGCAACTGGTTTGCATTAACAGCCGCACACTCTTGCGATCCACAGGACTACGTTCGACGTGAAAACCACCACTGCCCACAATAAAAAATCCCCTTGGTTGCCGCTGGCCCTCGCGCTCGCGGTCAACGCTGCGATGCCGCTGGCGTTTGCCGGCGAAGCCATTCATATCCGCGCCCAGCCATTGGGTCAGGCGCTGAGCGAACTGGGCCAGCAAACCTCGCTGCAAGTGTTTTTCAGCCCTGATCTGGTCGCCGGCAAACAAGCCCCGGCCGTCGATGGCGACATCTCCCCGGAGCAGGCGCTGCGTCAGTTGCTGCAAGGCAGCGGTCTGGATTATCAGATCAACGAAGGCTCGGTAACGCTGTCGCCCGCTGCGACTTCAGCTGCGACCAACGGCCCGCTCGAACTGGGCGTGACCGACATCAAAGTAGTCGGCGACTGGCTCGGTGATGCCGACGCCGCCGTGGTGCAAAACCATCCCGGCGCACGCACGGTGATTCGCCGCGAAGCCATGCTCGAGCAAGGGGCGATGAACGTCAGCGACGTGCTCAAGCGTGTGCCGGGCGTGCAGGTGCAGGATTCCAACGGCACCGGCGGCAGCGATATTTCGTTGAACGTCGGCGTGCGTGGTCTGACGTCGCGCCTGTCGCCGCGCTCCACGGTGTTGATCGACGGTGTGCCGGCGGCGTTTGCGCCGTATGGCCAACCACAACTGTCGATGGCACCGATTTCCTCCGGCAACCTGGACAGCATCGACGTGGTTCGTGGTGCCGGTTCCGTGCGTTATGGGCCGCAAAACGTCGGCGGCGTGATCAACTTCGTTACCCGCGCGATCCCGGAAAAAGCCACCGGTGAAATCGGCACCACCCTGGAAACCACCCAGTACGGCGGCTGGAAACACATCGACACCGCGTTCCTCGGCGGCACCGCCGACAACGGCATGGGCGTGGCGTTGTTGTATTCCGGCGTCAACGGCAACGGTTACCGCGAGCGCAACAACGGCAACGACATCGACGACGTGCTGCTCAAGACTCACTGGGCGCCGACCGATCAGGACGACTTCAGCCTCAACTTTCACTACTACGACGCCAGCGCCGACATGCCCGGCGGCCTGACGCAGAAACAATACGACGACAAACCGTATGACTCGGTGCGTGACTACGACCAATTCAGCGGCCGCCGCAAAGACGTGTCGTTCAAGTGGATTCGCCAGATCGACGAACGCACCCAAGCCGAAGTGCTGACCTATTACACCGACAGTTTTCGCGGCAGCACCATCGCCGCTCGCGACCAGAGAACCCTCAGCTCGTACCCGCGTTCCTACTACACGCTGGGCATCGAGCCACGGGTATCGCGGGTCTTCGATGTCGGCCCGACCAGCCAGGAAGTCAGCGTCGGTTATCGCTATTTGAAAGAGGCGATGCACGAGCAGTCGAGTCGTCTGGCGCTGGTCAACAATCAGCCAGTGGTAACGCCGACGTCTGATGGTCACGTCTTCCAGGATCGCACCGGCGGCACCGAGGCCAACTCGGTCTACGTCGATAACAAAATCGACGTCGGCAACTGGACGATCACGCCGGGTATTCGCTTCGAACACATCAGCACTGACTGGCATGATCGCGCCGTGCTCGACACCGCTGGCAAACGCGTACCGGAGAAAAATCGCAGCATCGAAAGCAACGAACCGCTGCCGGCGCTGAGCGTGATGTATCACCTGTCGGACGCGTGGAAACTGTTCGCCAATTACGAAACGTCGTTCGGCAGCCTGCAGTATTTTCAACTCGGCCAGGGCGGTTCGGGTGATCAGACCGCCAACGGTCTGGAGCCGGAAAAGGCCAAGACCTACGAAATCGGCACGCGCTACAACGACGACGTGTGGGGCGGTGAAGTGACGCTGTTCTACATCGACTTCGATGACGAACTGCAATACATCAGCAACGATGTCGGCTGGACGAATCTTGGCGCGACCAAGCACCAGGGACTTGAAGCGTCGGTGCATTACGACATGGCGGCGCTGGATCCGCGTCTTGATGGCCTGACCGCCAACGCCGGTTTCACCTACACCCGCGCGAGTTATGAAGGCGAGATTCCGGGCTTCAAGGGCCGCGATCTGCCGTTCTATTCGCGTCAGGTGGCGACGGTGGGTTTGCGTTACGACATCAACCGCTGGACGTACAACATCGACGGCTTTGCCCAGTCGAAACAGCGTTCGCCGGGTACCGGAGTGAACGCCGATGGCAGCTTCAACGGCAACTACATCACCGAGGGCACGGCGGACGGGCAGTACGGCGACATTCCGGGTTACGTGACCTGGAACGTGCGTGGCGGCTATGACTTCGGGCCGCAGGTGTCGAATTTGAAGTTGGGCGCGGGGGTGAAGAACGTTTTCGACAAGCAGTATTTCACCCGCTCCAGCGATAACAATTCGGGGATGTATGTGGGCGCGCCAAGGACGTTCTTTGTGCAGGCCAGCGTTGGTTTTTGATCGACGTACAGGCGGCTGCTGACAGCCGCCTGCTTACCAATGCGCTTCAGTGACTCTGTTCGGGCAGTTGAAAGTCCACTATCGGCGAGGGATTACCGGCCATATCGGCGGTCTTCAGACATACCTTTTTCCGGCCGTCTGCCACGGGTACCTGGAAATCCAGCAGGGGTGGTCGAACAACCTGGTAGCCTTCTGTGTCATAACAGTCGAGAGTGTTCGGCTGGCCAATCTTGTACTGGTAGCGACTGAGATCCAGGTCAGGTGAAATGCCGACAGGTCTCACTGTGAACACATCTTTTGAATCTTCAAAGACTGAGTAGACAGGCGACGTTTGCACGGGCTCGGCCAGTAGCCAGCGGTAGTAGATCCTGGCATTGAAAGCCGCCCAACGACTTGCAGGCCCCGCTTTGTGTTGTTGTCCGATGATGCACATGAAGTAAAGTCCCGGCCCTTCGCGCAGGTCGTGGCTGGCATGGTCAGCACCGTTGCCAAGGCTGGTCTGTACCGGACCATAGTTGTCAACCAACGCACAATCTCCCGGCGTGCGCGCGAGTTTTACCCGGTAGAACGGTTGATCAGTGGTAAAAGTCTGCTGCCATTGCAGCGGAATGAATTCTCCGTTCTGGTCGCGGAGTATTCTGAGGAAAACGTCACCAAACGCCGCTTCGAAGTTCGTCACTGGACCCAGCATGCAGGCATTGCTTCTAGGGCTGAAATGGCCATCGTTGAAGCAGGCAGGCAGTTGCGTTATTGCGGTGGCGTAGTTTGTTGCAGGTAACGTGACGGCGTTGCCGTTACTGACTTCGCATGGCGTGTTAAGGGTGCATCGGGAGCGTCCGCTGTCTCGCGTCGTTGTGCCGATAATTGCGACAATTTCATTGGTATAGCGATCCAAGACCGGCGAACCCGAAACGCCGGGCGTTACGTCCAGGCAACGATTTTTGAGCTGGTCAATCCACGTCCAGCCCGCTTCGAAAACATCTGCGGCTTGTTCTTGAGGACAGGCGACTCGATGCAGGTGGTTGTCCACAGGCGCACCCACTACCAGTACATTGCTGTCGACAGCCAACGGTTGAGTGGCCAGCTTCAGCGGCATGATGCCGTTATCCATCAATTGACCAAGTGTGCGATCGAGTTCAAGGAGCGCGATGTCCCGCCCACGCAGGGTGCTCCACGCAATACTTTTGACGGTGTAGCTAGTTTGCCGTGATTGGGTGTCATGGAAAAAATTGAACTGGACGCTTCCCGACGCGGGCGTATCGACGAGGTACCGATTGCTGTCGCCTTTTGCGCAATGACCTGAAGTCAGAACGTACGCTGATCCGTCGCTTTCAGGGTTTGCTCCGCGGGTGTCGATCAGGCTGCCAGAACATATGCGTCCGCCATCGACGCGTACGCGACCAATGGCTTGCCAATGAGCATAGCGTCCGTCGGCATTACTCAACAGTTCGGCTGATTTGAAGTTTTCGACGCCTTCACCCCAATCCTGTTGATCCGATAGAAGGGGCGGCGTACACCCACTTGCAGCCAAAACGAGAGCGAGGATAAGTAACGGTTTTCTGACATGTAATTGCATGATTTCAGCACCAGATTGAAGTCGTCTGATGCTGGAACCCATTAAAGAATCTGACTACTGTCACATCTGACAGGTAAGAGGTCCGAAACATATCCGTCTATCGGAAAGTGGCGTCTTCGGCGTTGGCCGGACGCGATAGAGATCAGACTTTGAGCACCTTCCCACCAATCGCCACGGCAACCAACAGCACCGCCATCAACCCAAAGGCAAAGCTCAAACTGCTGGCATGCGCGACAAAGCCAATTACCGCCGGCCCCGCCAAAATCCCCGCGTAGCCCAACGTGGTAATCGCCGGCACCGCGATGCTTTCCGGCATCACCGTCTGTTTGCCCACCGCCGTGTACAGCACCGGCACGATGTTCGAGCAACCGGCGCCGACCAGCGCATACCCGACCAATGCCGCTTCCCAGCTCGGTGCGAACGTCGCCAGAAACAAACCGCCCGCCGCCAGCAAACCGCCAAATAGAATGATCCGCGTGGCGCCGACGATCCGCACAATCCGGTCACCCATCAAGCGTCCCGCCGTCATGGTCAACGCAAACGCTGCATAACCCAATCCGGCATAGGCCGTGTCGATCCCGCGTTCCTGCGCCAGAAACACCGCGCTCCAGTCCAGCGCCGCGCCTTCGGTGAGGAAGACGATGAAGCACATCCCGCCGATAAACAGCACGATGCCGTGGGGAATGGCGAATGCCGGGCCCGAGCTTTCACTGCCGTAAGGCAGCATGTGCGGCACGCATTTGCACAGCGCCGCGATCAGCACCACGACCACCACCAGCATCGCGGCGAGCGGCGTCAGGCCGAGGCCGAGCAGGGCGCTGACGCCCGCCGCACCGACGATCCCGCCGAGGCTGAACAAGCCGTGAAAGCCCGACATCATGTTCTTGCCGCTGGCACGTTCGACGATCACCGCTTGCAGATTGACCGTCGAATCCACCGTGCCGAGTCCGGCGCCGAACATGAACAACGTGGCGACCAGCGCCGGGATCGATGAGACCGTCGCCAGCAACGGCAACGCTGCACAGATCAACAACGTGCCGCCCGTGGCCACGCGCCGACAGCCGAAGCGCGTAGCGAGAATCCCCGCCAGCGGCATTGCCAGAATCGAGCCGACGCCCAGACACAACAACAGCAAACCCAACGTGCCCTCATCCAGTCCGGCGCGCGCCTTGGCGTACGGCACCAACGGCGCCCACGCCGCGATGCCGAGCCCGGCGATGAAAAAGGCGATGCGCGTGGACATCTGTTGCAGGCGTCCGGGGACGAAGGTGGCTTGGGCGTTGAGGCTGGTCATATCGATCCTTGGCAAAAAACTTCGCGTCCCCGAAGGACAGTGATACGGCGTCGAGGTTCGATCGCCAGTCATCCGAGGAAGTACAGATGACATCCTACCTTCTCCTGTAGGAGCTGCGGCACGCTGCGATCTTTTGATCTGTGTTTTCAGGATCAGAATCAAAAGATCGCAGCGTGCCGCAGCTCCTACAGTGGATTGCGGTTTACAGTGGGTTTTTTCGGTTGCAGGGATTACGAGTGATGACGCAGTTTTATGATGCGCGGGGCAATATCTACGGTGTGGTTTCGCCGCAAGCCTTGCGCGAGGCGGGCATTGATCTGCCTGCCAGTGCTGCCGAATGCGCATCCTTGCGCCAGTCCTGGACTGAGGCCGCTATCAAACGCTGCTGCGACTGGCCCGATGGCCAGCGCCCAGCCAACAGCAAATCCCACCGCAGCGACGGCCTGCTGATCGGCCCGTTCCAGACCTCGCCGCCGTTCGATGTGCTGATCGTCAACACCGACGGCACCCTCGCCGAGCGCAGTGGCAACGGTTTGACGATTTTCTCCCAGGCACTGACCGAGCAAGGATTGCTGCGGGAGGAAGGTGCGTTGTTGCGCGTTCATCACGACAAGGGTGACGCGGTGGAAACGTCGGTGAAGTCTGCCGAAGTCGAAGGTGTGCGAGGCTTCTGGCTCGATCTCGGTCAAGCGGATTTCGGGCCGTGCGCGGTGGGTGCGCAGGGCGTTGAAAGTGTTGATTTCAATGGCCGGGAGGTCAGCAGAATTCAGCCATTGGCGGCACTTGATCCGACCTGGGAGCACAGCCAATTTGTGCGCATCGGCAATCCACATTGCGTGACGCTGCTTGGCGACAAGTCGGCGTTGCCGAGTAACGAACAGATGCGTGAGTCGCCACTGAATGAAGGCCTGACCCAGATCGCCTACGCCATGCCGACCGGCGCTGGCGACCCGTGTCCGGCGGGCGTCAATCTGCAATGGGCGGCACGCGATTCCGAGCAACGCATCGTCGCGCGAGTCTTCGAACGTGGCGAAGGGCCGACGGCATCATCAGGCACCAGTGCCAGTGCGGTGGCGTGTGCGGCATGGCGGGTGGGTTGGGTTGAAGCAGGAGAAGTGCAGGTGATCATGCCCGGCGGCACGGCACCCATTTTGCTGGAAGCAATCGACGGCGAGCGGGTGCGCGTCAGGTTGTTTGGTACGGCGCGCTTGATTGGCTGAATTCGAAACCGCCATCGCTGGCAAGCCAGGCTCCCACAGGGTTTTGCGGCGACCACAAACACCAGTCCAAATACATAACCCTGTGGGAGCGAGCTTGCTCGCGAAGGCGGTATGTCAGTCACGTTGATGTTGAATGTGCGGGCCTCTTCGCGAGCAGGCTCGCTCCCACTGTGAATTCTGTTGCACCCAAATAATGTGCCAACCGCAATCGCGAGCAGGCTCACTCCTACAGTGGCTCAGATGTGAACACAAACACCAGTCCAAATACATAATCCTGTGGGAGCGAGCCTGCTCGCGAAAGCGGTATATCAGTCACGTTGATGTTGAATGTGCGGGCCTCTTCGCGAGCAGGCTCGCTCCCACATTAGATTTTGGTGCCCCCAAATAATGTGCCCAACCGAAAACCCTGTGGGAGCTTGGCTTGCCAGCGATAGGGCCCGCCAGGACACCTCGTCAGTGCGCCTTGAACAACGTCACCGACACCACCTGCTCACCCTGCACCTCCAACCGCAGCAATGCGCGGGGCGATGGCTCATCCTCGAAACATTCAACAATCACCGCGTGCGCCGAACTGGCCTGCAATGCCAGCTGCCGCGCATGTTTCAACAGGCGTTTCACCGCTGCACTGACCGGCATCGGCGCGTGCCCGCCGCGCACTTGCTCACAGAATTCCAACGCGATTTCACGGGGTGTCGGTGCCGGCGGTGATGCCAAACCAGACTCGTCGAACAGCCGATTGAGTTGTTCCGCCGCACTCACTGCCCGCGGAAACCCCGCGAATGCCGAGGCCTGCAACAGCACCTCAGTCATTTCACCGGGGGCCAAACCCGAGGCCAGCCCTGTCTTCAGATGCACACTCAATGGCGGGCCGACCATGCCCGACGCCACGATGGCGGCAAACGACACCGCTTCCCGCAGGCGCGGATCGAGGCCAGGGCGGGCGTGCAAATGCCCATAGACCACGCCAACTGCCAATTCACCCAGCGCGGGCACGGTGTGAAACAGCGCATCGAGCCGAGCGCCGCCGTCGGGTACAAGATCGGTAAACGTCTGTCGGCCTTCGTGGTACAGCGAGGCCATGGGTGAGGGTGTGTGGTTCATTGGGAAATCCTCAAGAAAATGAGGATGGTGGCTGATCAACTACGCACGAACTTCAGCATGAAGGAGCATCCATCGCAGGGGTTGCCGGCGTCATTGCGACGCCGGTTTCTTTACCTTAGACGAACTCCACCACCGGCATCTGCCGTTTCATCAGCACTTTGCCGGCGCGAATCGAATATAGCGGCAAACCCTGACTGCGGATCACCTCATAATCACTGTCCGCCGACAGTATCAGTAGGTTCGCCGGGCGCCCCTGTTCCAGCCCATAACGCTCGCCCAGATGCATCGCTTTGGCGCTATTGTCGGTGACCAGATCCAGCGCACTTTGCAGGTTGCGATAACCGAGCATGTGGCAAATGTGCAGCCCGGCCTCAAGCACACGGAGGATGTTGCCGTTGCCCAGCGGATACCACGGATCGACGATTGAATCCTGGCCGAAACACACGTTCATCCCGGCTTCGAGCAACTCGTTCACCCGGGTGACGCCACGGCGTTTCGGGAAGTTGTCGAAGCGCCCTTGCAGGTGGATGCTTTCGGTTGGGCAGGAGACAAAACTGATCCCGGAATGCCCGAGCAAACGGAACAGTTTCGCGCAGTAAGCGTTGTCGTATGAACCCATCGCCGTGGTGTGGCTGGCGGTGACGAGGGCGCCCATGTCGCGGCTGCGTGCTTCTTCGGCGAGTACTTCGAGGAAGCGTGAGTGAGGGTCGTCGGTTTCGTCGCAATGCACATCGACCAGGCAACCGGTGCGCTCGGCCAGATCCATCAGAAACTTCACCGAACTAACGCCTTGATCGCGGGTGTACTCGAAATGCGGAATGCCGCCAACCACGTCAGCACCCATGCGAATCGACTCTTCCATCAACTCGCGGCCATTGCGGAACGACTCGATGCCTTCCTGTGGGAACGCGACGATTTGCAGGTCGATCAGGTGACGGCTTTCTTCGCGCACTTCGAGCATGGCTTTCAGTGCGGTGAGTTGTGGATCGGTGACGTCGACGTGGGTGCGCACGTGCTGAATACCGTGCGCGGCGAGGGTCTGGATGGTTTTCTTGGCGCGGGTCTTGGTGTCTTCTTCGGTGATGGTGACCTTGCGCTCGCCCCAGCACTCAATGCCTTCAAACAGCGTGCCGCTCATGTTCCAGCGCGGCTCGCCAGCGGTGAGGGTGGCGTCGAGGTGAATGTGCGGTTCGACGAAGGGCGGCACCACCAGATTGCCGCCGGCGTCGAGATCGTCGGGGCCCAGCGTCGGCGCTTCGGTCTGCCGGGCGATGCTGCGGATCAGGCCGTCTTCAAGGTGCAATTCGTGCAAACCTTCCTGGTTGCGCAAACGGGCGTTGATGATGTGCATCAGGCGAATCCTTTTTTATAAGTCTTGTAGTGGCGCGGCCGCGCTGCGAGCGCCGAGCGCGCCGGTGACGATGACATACGTTAACGCGGCAGCGGCGATGCCTACCAGCGGCGCAACCCATGGCGAGCTGAACGCGGCGACGGTACCGACCGCGTAAGCCCCCAGGCCCGGCCAGTTGAACGCCGGCAGCCGTGCGTCGGCCAGGCGCGGATAACGCCCGCGCCAGCGGTAGAAAAAGTCGGCCATGATCACCCCGCCAATCGGCGGGATCACCGTGCCGAGCAGAATCAGGTAGGGCACGAGCATGTCGTACATGCCGAGCAAGGCGAGCAGGGTGCCAATCACCGCGCCGGCCAGGGTCACGGTCTTGCGCCGACCGGTGCGCAGCAGGTTGCAACCGGCGACGGCGAAGTTGTAGATGGTGTTGTCCTGGGTGCTCCAGATGTTCAGCAACAGCATGGCCATCGCGGCCATGGCGAAGCCTTGCAACAGCAGCACTTCAACCACGTCCGGCTGCTGATAAACGATGGCGCCGTACGCGCCGATCAGCACCATCAAACCGTTGCCGATGAAGAAACCGATCAGGCTGGCCAGCACCGCGACACGCGCCGAGCGCGAGAAACGCGTCCAGTTGGTCGCTTGCGTCGCGCCGCTGACGAAGGTGCCGAACACCAAAGTAATCGCCGTCGACCAGTCCAGCGAACCACTTGGCACGACGCTGAGCAAACCCTCGAAGCCGCCGACTTTCACTGTCGCCACCCACATCGACAACATCAGCAGCAACATCATCGCCGGCACCGCGATGTACGACAGAATCTCCAGCCCGCGATAACCGACGTAAGCCGTGGCACAGAACACCAGACCGAACAGCACCATCAGCCCGAGCACCGTGCCCTCATCGAGTTCGAAGTATTTGCCGAGCACCACCGCAGCCGTGGCAGTGCCCCAGGCGTACCAGCCGATTTGAGTGAAACCGAGGATCAGGTCGCTGAGTTTGCTGCCGACTTCGCCGAAGCAAAAACGCCCCATCAACACCGAATTGAGGCCGCTTTTGAAGGCGATGTAACCCAAACCTGCGGCATACAACCCAAGCAGCAGGTTGCCGACGATGATCACCGCCATCATCTCGCCGAAACTGAACGCCACGCCGAGCTTGCCGCCGGCAAACATGGTCGCGGTGAAAAACGTGAAGCCCAGTAACACCATCGCCGTCGAGGCCAGGCCTTTACGCGCGTGCATCGGTACTTCGCTGAGGGGGTAATCGTTGCCGGGGGCGTGCTGCGTCATGGGGCGGTCCTTGCTGAAAAGGGAAGACGCGGGGGAGGGTTGCAGTGGTCGTGCCATGTTCCGTTTGGCGCGGGTTATGTATAGACGAGTCGCGTCAAACGGCGCGAAAACAGTGCGCCCGAACACACCAAAGCCCAATGTAGGAGCTGCCGAAGGCTCGGGCCGCGATCGGACGATCTTTTGATTTTGCTCGTTCCCACGCTCTGCGTGGGAATGCAGCCCCGGAAGCTCCGCGTCCCACCCAAAGCCGAACGCGGAGCGTCCGTTGAGGCATTCCCACGCAGAGCGTGGGAACGATCAAGGTCAGAGGAAGCGTAATAGGGCGGCGACGATGGCTTCGGGGGCGTCTTCCTGGACGAGGTGGCCGGCGTTGGGAATCGGGTGGAATTGTGATCCCGGGATCATTTGATGTAACGCTCGGCCACGCTCGATGGGAATCCACTGATCGTCTTCGCCCCAGAGAATCTGTACCGGGCAGCGGATGCCCGGATACAACGGTTCTGCCTCACGGGTATAGCGCTCATCCATCTGCGCAATCTGCCGATAGAACGCCGCTTGCCCGGGATCGCCGAGCCACGGCTCTATGTAAGGCGCGAGTTCGTCGTCGGGAATCGCCCGGTGAATCGCCCCGCGAATGTAAGTCGGCACGACGGCGCGCTGGATGTAATCGGGCAGACCGCTGAATGCCGCTTCGTGCTGGCGAACATGCTGCACAAACGGCGATCCCCATGGCGTCAGCGCCACCGGATCGATCAGCGTCAGGCTGCGGTAATCCTTGCCATTGAGCAGGTGAGTGCGCAGCGCGGTGGCACCGCCAAAGTCATGGGCGACCACGTCGGGATTTTGGATGTTCCAGTGATCGAGCAACTGCGCCAACAACTGGTTTTGCACACCGAGGGAGACATCGGCGTCAGGTTTCGCGGAGCGTCCATAACCGAGCAAATCGAAGTAATACACGCGGTGCGTGGCAAAGAAGTGCGGCGCGATCCGATGCCACACGTAAGACGAGAAAGGTGTGCCATGCACGAACACCAGTGGCGGGCCATCGCCACGTACGGCATGGCGCACTGAGTGACCGTTGAAGTCAAAGACCTGATCCAGCAGCCAGTCTGTCATGGGGCTGTCCTCTTCGCGTGTTTAAGCCAATAGCATAATCAATAATCGGCCAATAGGTTGTGCCGCTTCTATTAAGTGTCTTTCTCAAAGTTTCTATTGTTTGTTGCATGTTTCCGTAATGGCTTGTAGTGCGTTGTTTTTGGTTTTTTTGTGGGCGTGGCGTAGTTTAGTTCTCGTATTTAATTCCAGATCGAATTTTCAACTTCAGTGTTTGTGAAGTTGGATGAACGGCTGCGTGTCGCTTTTATTTTCGAAGTTATCGCTAAAAAGGATGTTTAAGAATGGCTTCAGAAAGTTTTGTAATCAGTGAATATCAAGAATGGCAAAAGATCGCTGCCCCTTCGGAGGTTGAGAGCATCTTGAACGCCTTCAAAGGCGCCGAACACTACGAAGCCGCGCTCAGGTATCAGGCGGCGGCGCTGTTGCAAGAGACATCGGAGGGCATGCTCCAGACCATCAGCCTGTTCCAGGAAACGTTGCTGGCGTTGCAGAGTCAGGAGGAAGTTGCGGGGCTGTCTGATCTTGTGCGTACAGTGGAAAGTTATCGTCAACGTCTGCAAAACACCGTCATGCTTACGGCCCATGAAGTGCCGAAACACCTGCATTTTGTCTGGGTGGGCGGCGCAATGTTTGGCGTCAATCAGCGCGACTACTTCAACATCTGGAAAGCCCGGGCCCCGGCAGACTTTACTTTCAGTCTCTGGTACGACCCCGAGGCGTTGATGGCGTTTGATGTCAATCGCACCCTGGTGCAAGCCGCCAAGGCAGACGCCATGCTTTCAGGGGGCGATCAGCCGATTTCCAGTTTTGCCTTGAGTCAGTTGTACGAAGCGCGGTTGGCGGTCTTGCGGCGACAGGCCTTCGATTTCATCCAGCAGGCACAAGTACGCGGGCTGAGCCCCGATGAAGCGCGCATCGAATTTCTGGTCGAAGCATTTGCTCAGGACAAGTCGCAACTGCGGGCGGCGCGAGAGCGCTACTTGCAAAGTCACTTGGACATGGCCGACGAACGTGTGCAGGTACGCAATGCCCGGCAGGCGTTCAAGGAACACTTCCTGTGGTCTGCCTATGACCGTGAAATATCCTTGCGTGGCAACTTTGCGGCGGCTTCCGATGTGGTGCGGCTGCAAGCTGTGCATGGGGAGGGGGGTGTTTACAGTGACCTTGATTACTTGCCGCCGCTCGCTGATGAGATCGGTGGTATCAATATCGCGAAGATGGACTCGTCGGCGCGAGCCGGTGTCTTGCAGTTACTGCTCAATCACAACCCGCAATTAATGCCTGGGCGCGATGGCAGTCGATATCAGGACGTGTTGGTTAATATTCCTCAAGCACAGTTTGCTGAACTTGAAGCGTTGGCGAAAAGTTTGCCAACACTTGATCAGATTTTTGCACCGGTGAATTCGCAGTCCACCGCCACTGATATGTTTGGCATGGGATCACCGACCGATCCCGGTTCGCCCAATCCAAAGTTGATGAATGCTTACATCGTTGCGCATTCGCAAGCGGACATGACGCTTTTTACGATGAAACTGGTTCGGTATTACTACGACGTCATCGAAGCGGTTGAGCGCGAACTGGATAAAAAGGGCCTTGCCTGGGACGAAGCGCAGGTACTGAGCGAGACGCAAACCAGGTTGGGTGAAATTGATTCGCCATTCGCCGGAAATGAAACGCTGCTACGTCTCTGGAAAGCGTATGAGTTTCGGATTATCAGCGCGATTGTCACGTATCACCGGGACGGTGTCGTACCGGGAGCCGGTGCAACGATCGATCTCACGGGCCCCGGTGCGTTACTGGCGGGGACGGAGCTCTTTACCGAGCATCGATACACGTCGCGCGGGGCATTGCAGGTCAAAGCGTTACAGCACGTAAAATACGGCTACAACACGGCCACTGAAGAGGAGTTGATCAGCGGCTGGAAGGAGCGCGACGACAACGAATCTTCCTGGGTGGCGAACGAACAACAAGCCTGGCGCGACGGCAAATTCAAGGCACGTTACACCGCCAATCTGCAGGAGCTGCTCAAACCGGCGAATACCCTGACCTTCAAGCGTGGCTGGCCGGTGGTTGAGGGCAAACCGGTACTGATCACCGCTATCGTGCAACGGCTGATCGATGAGCTGGGCGAACCGTTCATTCTGGCCATGACCGACAAGCTCAGTGGCGATGTGGTGTTTGCGGGCAACGCCAGCCTGAGTTTCGATGAGCGTCGTCAAATACGAAGCCAACAGATCG
Organism: Pseudomonas sp. NPDC088885; assembly: GCF_044750025.1. Classification (NCBI taxonomy): domain Bacteria; kingdom Pseudomonadati; phylum Pseudomonadota; class Gammaproteobacteria; order Pseudomonadales; family Pseudomonadaceae; genus Pseudomonas; species Pseudomonas sp. NPDC088885. The sequence goes on from NZ_JBIVJB010000002.1 coordinate 179,387, forward strand.
ACGACATCCCGGCGTCCGTCGGCGCACAGCACCCGGAAAATCTCAATGAACTGCTGGTGCATCTCGGGCGTGGTTCGCTACCCCTTGAGCAACTGAGCCCGGTGCATCGCGTGGTACTTGGCGGGCTGTTTGCTGCTGAAAGTCTTGATAGCGCAGGGTTTGAACCCGCGTGGCAAGCCGCGCAAGCACTCGCCAGAGACAGCGCTGATGGCGGGTTATTCGCGCGTTTTGCCGCTATCGAGAAAACCTTGTCTGAACGTCAGGCCCCGGCCTTCGTAGCGGCGCTGGCGCGTAACGTCAAACGGGGCGAGCAGTCGGCCCGTGAACTCAAGGTACTGGCGCTGTCGCGGTCGCTGACGCTAAGTCATTGGGGCCAATCCATTGCGCAAATCAATGCCACCGCGCAGTGGGAATATCGCACCCGGATCCTCAAGCAGGCAGCGCCCGTGCGCGAGCAGTTTTTCAAGGCGGGCGCGGTCTCTGCGCGGCAAATGCCCCAGGCCTTTCTGGTGCACGCGGCGGGTGATCCCGGCCGCCGTTGTTATCCGCTGGCGTTGCTGATGGCGGCGGCATTCAGCCGTGGTGAGAGCGCCGAACGCGCGCTGATCGGCAGGGTCGCCAACGCCAGTCTGGCACCAGCGGACGCTGACTCCCGGGCGTTACTGTTGTCGCTCGATGAGCTGCGTGAGGTGCGCATGAGCCACGTCGGCACGTCACTGGGTAGTCACGATTTGCAGGGAGTTATTGCGGCGCTGGAAGCGAAAGCGGCGTCCAGTGTGCTGCTGCTCGACACCGGCAATCATGTGTTGCTGGCGGCCCGAGTGGTGACCGCTGACAGCACGGCCTATCGCTTCTTCGAGCCGAATTTTGCGGTGTATGGTTTCGAGCATGGATCGGCGATGCAACAAGGCATCAAAGAACACCTGCTTCGCGATGGTGGTGAGTTGGCAAGGTTGTATGGTTTGGCGGATGCCGGCGATCTGCGCTTCAACGTGGTTGAGCTGAACACTGCCGCCATTGCCGAGACCGTGTTGCCCTCGAGTCTGCAGGTTGGCAGCTTGCTGGAGAACACTGCGCTCCCGGGGGTTGAGTCGATCAGTGTGTGGGAGAAGCAATCAGCGCTGAGGGCACGCTCGCTGTCGGAAAATGCCCGACTGGGCGAAAGCCTCGCGCAAGTGGATGCACGCTATCTGACGCAAGAGTTCGATCTGGCGACGCGCCAATTGCGCAACGAGCATGGGCTGCGCAGCGAATACATGCCGCTACTGGAAAGCGTCAAAAGCACCGCCGACGGCCGCTTTTCGCTCACCATGATCGACGCGCGACGTCCGGCCGACAGCGTCCACATCAACACCACCGATGCGCGCTTCTTGAAAGTAAAAAAAGGAATTCAGCAGTTGGTCGATGCGGTCTCCGGCAATAGCGGCGGCCCTGGCGCGGAGGAGGGTGGCAGTCGGCTGAGTTTCGCTTTTGCCATCCAGACCCTGGTGACGGAAATGCGCGACCGCGAACGTCAGCTCGATGCTGGTTCGCTGCCGACGCTGTCCATCGCCCTGCAGGTTCAGGTCTATGTGAGCTATGCGCAACTGGCATACGGCGTGGTGACAGACACGGTGCAGATGATCAATCTGGTGCGTCAGGTGGCACTCAGCGAACAGGCGTTTATCAAGCAGCAAACCTCGGTGTCGGGTCGGCTGTTGGGGCGTGTTTCGGCGGGTATCGGTATCGGCTTTTCACTGATCAATATCGGCTTCGACATCCATGGCCTGACGGTGGCAAGCAATGATGAAGAACGTTCGCGGCTGACCACGCAACTGGCGTTCAATCTGGCAGCGCTGGGCCTTGATGTGACCGCGTTGGCCGTGGGCGGAACCGTGGGTGCGGCAGCTTCGTTTTTGGCGGTGCCGCTGTTGGGGCTGGGCATCGGTTTCACGGCCATCGCCAGCAACCTTGGACAAATCAGTGACAAGGCACGAAACGTCGGCAGACATCTGTTGATGATTCACGATGCCTACGGGCTTGAAGGGGTCGAGCGTAAGGACGGTGTGCTGAAGTTTGCCGTGGAAGCGGTGATCACCGAACTTGATCTGCAGGCACGTCAGGTCAAGTTCGATAGCCAGCGGTTTTTCCCATTGGAGCCCTACACATTGGGTGTGCCTAGCTACAACTCGTTCCCTGAGCATCTGCATCGGGCCATCAATATTCGCGAGGCGATGTCTCGCGCAGGCACGCTCAAATTCGGCAAGACGGATGATCGGGGTATAGAGATCGTCGTTCTGCCCTGTACGCCCCAGTGTTACTACGGGTATGAGTACCAGTTGGGTTCTTCGGGATTTAAGCCGGACGATGATCTTTACCCGCGCGTAAAGGCCTTGCATGAGGCTTACGATGGCGACCTCGAAGGCTATTTCGAAAGCTCTTCAATGACCCTGTATCCGAACATTCTGGACAGTTGGAAAAAACGCCTGGAATTTGCCAGTGACAATGACGAACAGCGCTTCCAGTTTTTCTCCACCTCCCCGTTTGCACACATTCTTTACAAGCTCCTGCCCGTCAACAAACCGACGACCATCACAGTAACGCTGGATGATCAGGCGCGTTACTTGGTCATCCCTGAATTACCGAAGGGATGGCACAACCTGCTGAGTTACGAGATCACCGGTCAATCCGGGCTTTATCAACTGACACTGACGCCCGGTGTCATCACGGTTCGATTGAGCAAACCCGGCGGCTTGCATGAAGTCGACTGGTTGATCAGGGCCCCTTGGGCGAGCGAGAAACAGGTCGGTTTTGGCGGTGGGGATCTGATCGTCGGCGGCGTACGGGTCGCCGGCTTCAAAGGTTTTCTCCTGCTCAGAGATGGTGAGCTGTTCCAGTTTGATCGAGAGAAAGACACGTGGATGTTGGTGTCGATCACGCTGAGCAAAAGTACCCCCGAGTTGCCAGATGCCAAGCCTGCTGTCATGCCCACGGTGTTGGCGCGCCTGCGCACGCTGGCCAAAGCCAATCGACTGGCTGGCCGCTATGTGCCCCTGTATCACTTCATCGTGCCGTTTAATCACGACGCCGATGTGCAATACACCACCGCTTACTACGACGTGGCACTGGATCGAGTGCTGTATGTGCGCGACATGCCGGCCGCATTACGCGAAGGCATGGCATTGGGCGGCGTCTCCGGTCAAAAGGCGTGGTTCTACCACCCGGATTACGCGACGGTATGGCACGTCGATGCCGCCATGGGCCGCGTCAAATCTGCCTATCGCCTGCTGAGTCCGCGCAAAGGCTCGAAGATCATTGGCTGCGAGCAAACCGCTGACGGCAAGCTGCGTGTCCTCCAGGAAATGATCCAAAATGAAGGCGTGCGCTGCACGCTGGAGTACCTGATCGCCGACAACACCGTCACCTTCGTCCACATCAACGCTGACTACGCATTCAGGAGCGATACTGCGTGGTTAGGCGGGACGTGGGCGGGGCGGCTCAGTCGGTTGAGGGAGTCTGACCAGCAGTCCGCAGCGTTGGCCGGGGTCGAGGTGCCGCTGAGCACTTGGACATCCGCTCCATTCGTGGGCGTGCGTGGATCCTTGTTGGGCGATCCCGTGATGTCGGGCTGGATACGTCTGAGTGATGACCGTTTTTACGCCAATGACGGTGCGGATGATAAGGCGCCGGTGCAAAAAATCATGCTGATGTGGGATCAGTCGGACAATGAGTCAATGCTCTTTTACGACGTGGCGAAAAGCGCGCTGATACGTGGTTTTTCCAATCCCGCAGGTCCGGATAGCGCGCTTGATCAAACCTTGATAAGCGATGTGGCTGAAGTGACGCAATCGCAAGGTCGCTACATCTTGACCAGGGGCGATGGGCAGATGTTCGAGATCGATAAGGACGCTGCGCCGACGTTCATCGGTGTCGGCAAGCGTTGGCTCGACCATCACCCCGACTGGATTTCCGCGCTGCCTGCGCTGGTCATCGAGCACGGCAAACGACCTTTCCCGGTGATTGGCCTGTCGCAGTTCAGCGAACATACCCTGCTGGCGGCCTGGTGTGTCGACGGCAAGCTGTGTGTGAGTCAGGTCAATCCTGGCAAAGAGCTGGCATTGCTCAGTCTGACCCCGGATGGCCAGGCCGTATGGTTTTTCGATACCGAGGCCGGTCAGCTCTATCGTCAGGAGTTCAGCAGCGCCGAAACACTTCGCGAGGCATTTGCCGGTGGTTCGCGGCTGCTGCATCCGGAGCGGTTACCGGCGGCGCAAAAAGTATGGGCCGAGTGGTGTTTTGCCGACGTCGTCAGCGAAGGACAGCGGTTGCGCGGTCGCACTCGCGAAGGCGTCAATCTTGAACTGGTGGATGAGCAGCCAGCGCGGATAGTCAGCGTGGAAAATGCATGGGCTCGTGCCGATCAGAGCGGCTTGTCACTTCAGGCGCGTCTGCACAATCTGCTGGCGGGACACGCCCACGCACCGGTGCTCGCGGTTGAGCACAGTGGCGATCAGTATGCTTACTACCTGGTGGAGCAAGAGCAACTGTTTGTCCTCAAGGGGCGTCCCGACGGTCAGTGGGCGCAGTTCCTGGGGGTGAAAAACGTGTGGCAGACGCTGTTGTTCGATGCGCTGGACAAAGTGTTTTACCGCCGCGATTCGGATAACCGGTTCAACCTTGCGGCCAGTCACGCGGCGCGGGACGGTGAGGTGCTCACGCTGGAAAGCACAATCGATGTCGACGACTTGCAACCGTTGTTGCTTGATGGGGTCGAGACGTTGGTTCTGGCATTCGGTTTGAATGCGCAGACGTTCCGGGTATCAGATGAGGACTGGCAACGGCTGGACTGTATTGTTGTCGATCGCCGGCATGTCTCCGAAGACGCTGCGCCAGGCGAGCATACGCTGCTACTGGAACGGGTCGGCAGTGCGAATTGGCTGGTGTCGGAGGCGCGGGGCAGCCTGTTGCTGGTCGATCCGGACACTGCGCAAACGCTGATTATCCGCGACGTCGAGCCACAGGATGGACAATTGCGGGTGCCGATCTACTTGAGCGTCGCCATTGAGGGGCGCGATCACCGGCTGAATGTCGAGCAACTGCTGAGCACTTTGCAGCAAGTGCAGACTGCGGGGGAGGTGATCGAGTTGAAGACGCTGATTGACTCACTCAGCGACTAAGTCCGCTGAGCGAATAAAAAAAGGGTCGTGAGCAGTAATGCTCACGACCCTTTTTTACGTTTATTCGCCGCGATAGATGCAGCCGCTGGTGCACGTCTCGTGAATACGGATCGCGCTGAGTTCTGGCAGCAACGGCTTCATTTCATTCCAGATGAATTTGGCCAGTACTTCGCTGGTCGGGTTTTCCAGGCCAGGAATGTCATTCAGGTAGTTGTGATCCAGACGCTCGTACAACGGCTTGAAGATCGCTTTGATTTCCGAGAAATCACGGATCCAGCCAGTGTGCGGATCGAGGTCGCCGCTCAGGTGAAGCGCCACTTTGAACGAGTGACCGTGCAGACGTCCGCACTTGTGGCCGTCCGGGACGTGCGGCAGGCGGTGGGCGGATTCGAAGGTAAACTCTTTGAAGATTTCCACGGTATTTTCAGCTCTGTTCAGATGGCGTTCGCCGCAGCGATTCGGGCAGGCGGCGAGTTTACCAGCTTGTGTTTGGCCGTGCTGACTAAAGGGTCAGCAAGCGCTCGGCGAGGCGACCGTTGGCAGTCAGTTCGAGAAACTCATCGCCCAGACGGCGGCTCTCGTCCATCGCCGCGTGCCAGTATTTCTGCCGGCTCGGCGCATCGCCCATGAAGCGTTTGAAGTCGTTACGATCGGGCAGTTTGCCGTAGGGCAGACGCGCCAGATATTCCTTCGACGGCGCGAGCAGCAGCACGTCCTGCAAGCGCTGCACCGAGGCTTTGCGCCACGGCAGGGTCTTGTCGAACCAGCCCGGAATCACCCGGTCGGTGAAGTGCGGATAAAGCACGATGCCGTCACCGCTGTAGGGCAGGTCGAGGTGATAGTCGAGCAAACCGCCGTCGCGGAAGGTGCCAGCCCCGGCGCCCGGCAGATCGCGCACGCCTTCCATGACCATCGGGATCGACCCCGAGGCCAGCAAGGCCTGACGTAAGTTGCCGGCATTCAGGGCGACGAAGCGTGACGGGAAATCGTCGAGCGCATTCACCGGCGGGGCGAGGCGCGGATCGTGGATGATCAGCCGTTCGAAGTGCCGCGACAGTCGCGCACGACCGCGCAGGTTGTCGACGATCACCGAACCCAGCGCCAGACCGAGCCGACCGCGATGGTCATCAGCCAGACGCCCCTGACTTTTCACCACCATGATGTTCAAGCGGTAATGCGCGTTGTCGAGGATGCTCGCGTCGCGACCATCAAGCAGGTCATTGAGCATGCGCTGCGAGCTCTGACTGATCTCGGCCATGGTCACGCCTTTGTTGAAATTCTGCTCGGCGTAGAGCTCGCCGAGGCGGCGGATGCCTTCGGCGGCGTCCGGCAGGCAAGCGCTGGCGAAGCGCCAGGAACCGACCGAGGCACCAATCAGCGAACGCTCACGCGGCGCACTCGGCAGCCATTCATCGAACAGCGCCAGATCCAACCCCTGAATCCCCAACGCCTTCGGCCCACCGGCCGCACCGGGCAGGGTGCCGACGTCAGCGGCGTTCAGACCCTGCGCGCGAATCCGCGCCATGGCCCGTGGGCCGGCCTTGAGGGTGAGGGCGGGGAACTTGATGTGGATGGCGGTCATACCGGTCTCGATCGTTAGCAAGCGAACAATTATAAGCACATGTTACAGATCCTTGTAGGAGCAGAGCTTGCTCGCGAAGGCGGCGTGTCATTCAGCAATGATGTGTCTGAGGTTCCGCCTTCGCGAGCAAGCTTTGCTCCTACAGGGGTGTGTATGGAGCGGGAGAATGATGGCAATTCAGTTTCAGTTAAGTTCATCTGGTTAAGGTGCCGACCGTGAGCAATACATAAAAAATACGGAGACACCCTTTTGAAAACCCTGACTGCCCTGTCCATTTGCGCGATCATCGGCTTCACTGCCAGCATCGCCCATGCCCGCGATCTGGGCCCGGATGAAGCCCTGCGCCTGCGTGACGCTGGTACTATCGTTTCCTTCGAGAAGCTCAACGCGACCGCGCTGGCCAAACATCCGGGCTCGACGATCACCGAAACCGAGCTGGAAGAAGAGTACGGCAAGTACATCTACCAGGTCGAAATGCGTGATCCGCAGGGTCTCAATTGGGATCTGGAATTAGACGCGGTGACCGGGCAGGTTCTCAAGGATCATCAGGATACGTAATGAAGCTTAATGTTCGCGCCACCAGCCGCACGGCGCTGGCGCTGGTAGTTTTTTGCTCGGCGGCGATGGCCCGCGACCTCGATCAGGACGAAGCGCTGAACCTGCGTCGCCAGGGCGTCATCCTGCCGCTGGAGCAAGTGCTGCAGCAGGCGATGGATCGTTATCCGGGCGCCAAACTGCTGGAAGTCGAGCTGGAAGAGAAACACGACGTCTACATTTATGAGGTCGAGTTGCTTACCGTCGAGGGTGTCGCCCGTGAGCTGCACCTCAAGGCCGAAACCGGTGAATTAGTGAAAGACAAGGAAGATTGATCGATGCGTTTGCTTTTGGTGGAAGACCACGTACCGCTGGCCGACGAATTGCTCGCCGGTCTGCAACGCCAAGGCTACGCAGTCGATTGGCTGGCGGACGGCCGTGATGCGCTGTATCAGGGCAGCAGCGAGCCGTACGACCTGATCATCCTCGACCTCGGTCTGCCCGGTGTGCCGGGGCTTGAGGTGCTGGCGCAGTGGCGCGCGGGCGGTCTGGCGATTCCGGTGCTGATCCTCACCGCGCGTGATTCCTGGGCCGAACGCATCGAAGGCCTGAAAGCCGGCGCCGACGATTACCTGACCAAACCGTTTCACCCCGAAGAGCTGTTTCTGCGCATACAGTCGCTGCTGCGCCGCTCCAAGGGCCAGTCCAATCAGGCGACGTTGCAAGCCGCCGGCCTGCATCTGGACGAGGGCCGTCAGTGCGTGGTGCGCGACGGCACCGACATTCAACTGACCGCCGCCGAATTCCGCCTGCTGCGTTATTTCATGCTGCACCCCGAACAAATTCTTTCCAAAAGCCACCTTGCCGAACACCTCTACGACGGTGAAACCGAGCGCGATTCCAACGTCCTCGAAGTCCACGTCAATCACCTGCGCCGCAAGCTCGGCAAAAGCGTGATCGAAACCCGTCGCGGTCAGGGTTACCTGTTCGGCGGGCAGGCTTCATGAGGTCAATCCAGCGCCGCTTGAGCCTGGGTTTGATCAGCGTGATGGTGATCGTCGGTCTGGTGCTGGCGCAAACCAGTTTGTGGTTGTTCGAAGTGGGTTTGCAGCGTTACCTCGAAGCCGGCCTGCGCGACGACAGCGAAACCCTGTTGGTGGCGCTGGTGCGCGGCCCCATGGGGTTGCAGCTGGATGAGCGGCACTTGTCGCCGGCGTATCAGCGACCGTTTTCCGGGCATTACTTCCGCATCGATTTTGCCGACAGCCACTGGCGTTCGCGCTCGCTGTGGGATCAGGATCTGCCGCTGCTGGATCAGCCCGGTCTGCACAGCAACTTGCAACTGGGCCCGGACGGTCAACGCTTGTTGGTGCTGCGTTCGGACTATCGGCGTCTGGGTCAATCGATTTCGATCAGCGTTGCGCAGGACTACACGCCGGTCAGCGACAGCTTTCAGCGCATGCGCCAGATCGGCCTCGGTCTGGGGTTGGCGGCGTTGCTGCTGATTCTGTTTTTGCAACGGCTGACCGTGCGCCGCGCACTGAAGCCGTTGGAAAAGGCTCGCGAGCAGATCGCGCAATTGCAGCAGGGTCAGCGTTCACAACTGGATGATCAGGTGCCGGTGGAACTGGAACCGCTGGTGGCGCAGATCAACCATTTGCTTGCGCACACCGAGGACAGTCTTAAGCGTTCGCGTAATGCCTTGGGCAACCTCGGGCATGCGTTGAAAACGCCGTTGGCGGTGCTGTTGAGCCTGACGTCGAGCGAGAAACTCGATGCCCATCCCGAGCTGCGCAAGATTCTTCTCGAACAACTGGAACAGGTGCAGCAACGGCTCAACCGTGAACTGAATCGTGCACGATTGTCTGGTGATGCGTTGCCGGGGGCGTTGTTTGATTGCGATGCAGAACTGCCAGGGTTGCTGGCGACGCTGAACATGATTCATGGCGAGCATCTGGCGTTGAGTTATGTCGCGCCGGCGGGATTGCAGTTGCCGTGGGATCGTGAGGATTTGCTGGAGCTGCTGGGCAATCTGCTCGACAACGCCTGCAAGTGGGCGGATGCCGAGGTGCGTTTGAGCGTTGTTGAGAGCGCCGAAGGTTTCGCCTTGAGCGTGGAAGATGACGGGCCGGGGATCCCTGAAGAACAGCGCGCGCAGGTGTTCAGTCGTGGAGCGCGGCTGGACGAGCAGACGCACGGGCATGGGTTGGGTTTGGGGATTGTGCGCGATATTGTCGATACGTGGGGCGGGACGCTGATGTTGATGGAAAGCGAGTGGGGCGGGCTGAAAGTGTTGATTGAACTGCCTCGGCGGTGAGGCTTTTAGAAGCCCCTCACCCTAGCCCTCTCCCGGAGGGAGAGGGGATTGACCGAGTTGGATGGCCGAGGTCCGCCGACTTGGGATAACGAGTCGAACTCAAGTTTTGAAAAGCAAAAGCCCCTCACCCTAGCCCTCTCCCGGAGGGAGAGGGGACTGACCGATTTGGATGGCCGAGATACGCCGACTTGGGATATCGAGTTGAACTCAGGTTTTGAAAAGCAAAAGCCCCTCACCCTGGCCCTCTCCCGGAGGGAGAGGGGATTGACCGAGTTGGATGGCCGAGATACGCCGACTTGGGATATCGAGTTGAACTCAGGTTTTGAAAAGCAAAAGCCCCTCACCCTAGCCCTCTCCCGGAGGGAGAGGGGACTGACCGAGTTGGATGGCCGAGATACGCCGACTTGGGATATCGAGTTGAACTCAGGTTTTGAAAAGCAAAAGCCCCTCACCCTGGCCCTCTCCCGGAGGGAAAGGGGACTGACCGAGTTGGATGGCCGAGGTACGCCGACCTGGGATATCGAGTCGAACTCAGGTTTTGAAAAGCACATAGATCGGCTCCCTTTCCCCTCTACCCCTTGGGGGAGAGGGCTGGGGTGAGGGGGAAAGGATTTACCTGACACCCCCAAAATCCCGGGTCACACCCGAAACTGATCCATCAAACTCTGTTGCTGATTCGCCAGGCTGTTCAGCGACTGACTCACCCGCGCCGACTCATTCGCCTGGCCGGACAACGATTCCGTCACATCGCGAATCGTAGCCACGTTGTTGTTGATCTCTTCCGCCACGGCGCTCTGTTCTTCTGCCGCGCTGGCGATCTGCAGGTTCATGTCGCTGATCACCGTCACCGCGTCGCCGATCTGGCGCAGCGCAGTCACCGCTTGGCCAACCTGTTCGACACTGCCCTGCGCCTGACGATGGCTGTTGCCCATCGAACCGACCACTTCCTGCGTCCCGGTCTGCAGTTGTTCGATCACCTGACGGGTTTCTTCCACCGATTCCTGCGTGCGGCGCGCGAGGTTGCGTACTTCATCAGCAACCACGGCAAAACCACGTCCGGCTTCACCGGCGCGCGCTGCTTCAATCGCGGCGTTGAGGGCCAGCAGGTTGGTCTGCTCGGCGATGGCGCGGATGGTTTCCAGCACAGCGCCGATTTTCTCGCTGTTCGCGGCAAGGCCTTCGACCTGCACCATCGCCGCGCTCATGTCGGCGGCGAGGGTGTCGATGATCGCGGTGGTGCGGTCGATCACGGTGAGGCCTTGACGGGTGGCGCGATCGGCGTCCTTGGCGGCTTCGGCAGCTTGCGCGGCACTGCGCGCGACGTCTTGTGCGGTGGCGCTCATTTCGTGGGACGCGGTGGCAACCTGATCGACCTGACGGTATTGCTGCTCCATGCCGGCGCTGGTTTGCGTGGCGATGGCCGAGGACTGATCGGCCGTGTCGCGAGCGTCCTGCACCGAGCGTTTGACGTCGGCAATGATCGGCTGCAATTTATCGAGGAAGCGGTTGAACCAACCGGCCAATTGACCGAGTTCGTCCTTCTTGTCGTAGGCCAGACGGCGGGTCAGATCGCCTTCACCGCTGGCGATGTCTTCGAGCATGTGCGCCACACCGAGGATCGGTTTGGTCACGCTGCGCGCCATCAGCCACACCAGCAGCAGGCCGATCAGCGCGGCGAGCACGCCGAGACTCAGCTCAATCAACGTGCCTGAGGTGTTGCTCGCGTCCAGTTGTTGCTTGAGCGATTCAGCGCGGCTGACGAGGACTTTTTCCGGTACATCGAGCAGCACGCCCCACGACGGGCCGCCGGGAATCGGTTGGAATGGCGACAGCACTTTCAACTGGCCGTTGCTGTGCAGGCTGGTGACGTTGCTGTTCGAGGCCAATAGCCGCAGCAGCTCAGCGCCGCTGGTTTTGTCGACCGCATCCAGACGCTGGCTGAGTTTGCCGGCGTCCGGGCTGTAACCGGCGAGCAAGCCGGCGGGGCTGATGATGCTCACGGCGGTCTGGCCGTCATAGAGCTTCTTGCTCGCGCTCTGGCTGGTGGCTTGCAGGCTGTTGAGGTTGATGTCGACCGACAGCGAGGCGATGACTTTGCCATCCACCACCAGCGGGAACACGATGCTGGTCATCAGCACGTTGTGGCCGTCGATCACGTAGAAGTACGGTTCGATCACGCAGGGTTTGAGTGTGGTGCGCGGGCAGGTAAACCAGGCATTGGCCGCCTGACCGGACGGGCCGGTGCTGGTGTCGGCCATGTCGCTTTCCGGCAGCGCCATCGAGCTGATTTTGCCCGGCGTCGGTTGCGACCAGTACAGAGCGAAACGGCCCTTGTCGTTGCTGCCCAGTTCGGCCTGGTTGGCGAACAATTCGTCTTTGCCGTCCAGTGCATTGGCTTCGAACACCAGCGACAGACCGAGCAGATCCGGGTTGGCTTGCAGCGCGGATTTGACCTGACGGGTCATGTCTTCGCGCAGGTCGAAAGCGTCGAGGAAGCGCTTCTCGGCCTGTTCACGCAGGAACAGCACCTGACGCGAAAACCCGTGGCCGTACTGATAGGCGTCCATGAATTGCTGGCGAATGCCCGCCGATTGCACTTCGCCCTGGGACTCGATGCGCGCCTGCGCCGACTCGGTGAGCATCTCCATGCTCGAAGCTTTCACCAGTGCGGAACTGTGCTCCATGCGATACAGCGAAAGACCCACCAACAGGGTCACGATACCGGCCAGGCAAAGGCCGGCGAGCAGGGTGATTTTCCATTGGATGGAAAGTTGTCTGAGCGACATGGAGACGTCCTTATTCGATAAATATCTGCGACTTTGCACTGTAACGGCCGCGAATCGGCTTTCTTTATCCCTGAAACACAATATGACTAATTGCCACAGGCCATGGCTGAAACACCTTTTTGGGGCAAACACAAAGTTTGTGCCTGGCCCCGGATATTGATCGTTCCCACGCTCCGCGTGGGAATGCAGCCCGGGACGCTCCGCGTCCCAAAGCGGACGCAGAGCGTCCATTGAGGCGTTCCCACGCAGAGCGTGGGGACGATCAAGGGTTGTGAGTAGCCTTCGATGTTTTGACACCGCCGCCACTCTGCGGCACAGTGCGCGCCCTTCTAATAAGACCCTCTTTACAAATCCGCCGGTTTAGCGTTGGCGGACTCATTCTGTCTGGCGGTCGGTTGTCCACCGCAGTGTTTTTTGAGGTAGTGAAATGAATGCAGTCATAGCGGCGGTCGGCGTCATGCTGATTCTCAGCCTGTCGCGCGTGCACGTGGTGATCGCTTTGATCGTCGGCGCGCTGGTCGGCGGCCTGACCGGTGGTTTGGGTATCGACGCCACGCTCAAGGCGTTCAACAGCGGCCTGGGCGGCGGCGCGACCGTGGCGTTGTCCTACGCGTTGCTCGGTGCTTTCGCCGTGGCGATTGCCAAATCGGGCCTGGCCCACGCATTGGCCGACAAGGCGCTGGCGATGGTCGATCGTCAACATTCGAGCGGTGGCGGCAGTGTCAAATGGCTGTTGATCGGTCTGTTGTGGGTGGTTGCGATTGCTTCGCAGAACATCCTGCCAATCCACATCGCCTTCATTCCACTGCTGGTGCCGCCACTTCTATATGTACTGACCAAGCTGCAACTCGACCGCCGCTTGATCGCCTGCGTCATGACCTTCGGTCTGATCACGCCGTACATGGTGTTCCCGGTCGGCTTCGGCAACATCTTCCTCAACCAGATCCTGCTGGCCAACGTCAGCAAGGCCGGCGTCGACATCAGCCAGATCAATGTCATGCACGCCATGGCCATTCCGGCGCTGGGCATGGTCTTCGGTCTGTTGGTGGCGGTGTTCTTCAGCTACCGCAAAAAGCGCGTTTACGATCTGGAAAAGATCGAGCAGGTCGAGCAGGTCAGCGTTGCCTACAACCCGAAAACCATTGGCATTGCCGGTCTGGCGATTGCCGCGGCGTTCATCATTCAGTTGCTGCTCGACTCGATGATTATCGGCGCGCTCGCCGGTTTTCTGATCTTCTCGGCGTCGGGCATTGTGAAGTGGCGTGAAACCGACGACCTGTTCACCGAAGGCATGAAGATGATGGCGATGATCGGCTTCATCATGATCTCTGCCTCGGGTTTTGCCGAAGTGCTCAAAGCCACCGGCGAAGTGCGCACGCTGGTCGAAAGCGCAGCGGCGTGGATCAATCACAGTCGGGCGATTGGCGCGTTGTTGATGTTGCTGGTGGGCCTGATGGTGACCATCGGGATCGGTTCGTCGTTCTCGACGGTGCCGATTCTGGCGGCGATTTTCGTGCCGTTGTGCGTGCAACTCGGCTTCAGCCCGATGGCGATCGTGTGCATCGTCGGCACCGCCGGGGCACTGGGCGATACCGGCTCGCCAGCGTCGGACTCGACATTGGGGCCAACCTCCGGTTTGAACGTTGACGGCCAGCATCACCATATCTGGGACACCGTGGTGCCGACGTTTCTGCACTACAACCTGCCGCTGCTGGCGTTCGGCTGGGTGGCCGCGATGGTTCTCTAAGCACCACAAATCCCAACTGTGGGAGCGGGCTTGCTCGCGAAGGCGTCCTGTCAGTCACCGTCATTGTTAACTGACACAGCGCATTCGCGAGCAAGCCCGCTCCCACAGGGGGAATGGGGTGAGCCTCACGATTCAACTTTTGCTTGTGCGTGCCGTTAAAGCCTTTAACCACGCCAATAAAACCAAAAGAGTGAGCCCCCAATGCGCCTGAGCCTCAAGGCTAAAGTCCTGTCCCTCGCCGTCCTCCCGGTGCTGCTCTTTGCGCTGGTCATCAGCCTGACCACGCTGTTCATCCTTCAGCAACAGGCGCACAACGAGGTCGAGCAGACGCGCGAGCGCTTGCTCGGCGACGCCAAAGCCACCCTGCAAAGTTACGTCGCCGTGGCCATGACCACGATCAAACCGCTCTACGACGCTGCCGCCCCCGGCGATGACGCGGCGCGCGCGCAGGCGATCAAACTGCTCTCGGGCATTCGCTACGGCAAGGACGGCTACTTCTTCGGCTACGACTCCGAGACCGTGCGCCTGTTCAAGGCTAACGATCCGGAAGGCGTGGGCAAAAGCTTCAAGGACAACCGCGACCCGAAAGGCGTTTACGTCAACCAGGGCCTGGTGAAAGTGGCGAAGGACGGCACGCACTATCTGCAATACAGTTCGCCGCTGCCGGGCAATGCGCAGGTGCTTGTGCCGAAACTCGGCTACACCGAATACCTGGCGAAGTGGGACATGGCGGTCGGTACTTCGGTCAACCTCGACGGCATCGAAGCGCAAGTGGCGCTGGTGCAAACGCAAGTGCAGGAGCGCATGCAAGGCGTGGTGCTGAGCATCGTTGGCGTCGCCGTGATTGTGCTGCTGGTGATCGCGGCGGCGGGCATGTTGCTGGCCAATACCATCCTGCGTCCGCTGACGCTGATGAAGGCGAATCTCGATGACATCGCGGCGGGCGAGGGCGATCTGACCCGTCGTCTGAACATCACCAGTCAGGATGAACTCGGCGAACTGGCCGGCTCGTTCAACCGCTTCGTCGACAAGATTCACGGACTGGTGCGGCAGATCACCGAGATGACCACGCAACTCACCGGGCTGGTGACGCAAGTCTCGGATCAGGCGCAGCGCTCGGATCAGGCGATGGAGCGCCAGCGTCACGAGACCGATCAGGTGGCGACGGCGATCAACGAAATGTCCGCCGCCGCGCAGGAAGTGGCGAAGAGCGCGCAGAATGCCGCTGTCGCTGCGCAACAGACTGACGAAGAAGGCCAGAGCGCCAAGCGCGTGGTGGCCGGCAGCATCAAACAGATTCATGCGTTGGTCGATGACATCCGCAGCAGCGGCGTTTCGCTGGATAGCTTGCAGCAGGACGTGAGCTCGATTGTCGGCGTGCTCGGGGTGATTCGTTCGATTGCCGAGCAGACCAACCTGCTCGCACTGAACGCAGCGATCGAAGCGGCGCGGGCCGGTGAGGCCGGGCGTGGGTTTGCGGTGGTGGCGGATGAAGTGCGCGCGCTGGCCAGTCGCACGCAGATCAGCACCCAGGAAATTCAGGGGATGATTGATCGTTTGCAGGCCGGGACGCAGTCGGCGGTGGAAGCGATGCGCCGATCCAGTGAGGCGGGTGACGGCACGTCGGCGCAGGCCAATCAGGCCGGGGCTTCGCTGGATACCATGGCGTCGTTGATTGCGACGATCAACTCGATGAACGCGCAGATCGCCAGCGCGGCGGAAGAGCAGACGGCGGTGGCGGAAGAAATCAATCGCAGCGTGCACCAGATTGCGGTGGCGGTGGACAGCGTGGCGGATGAGACGCAGTTGGGGGCGCAGACTTCGCGTAGTTTGGCGGATCTTGGTCAGCGGCTTGGCAAGCTCGTAGGCCAGTTTCGGATTTGACTTTGAAAAGCCCCTCACCCTAGCCCTCTCCCGGAGGGAGAGGGGACTGATTGGGGGATATTGCAGAAATGCGCCGACCTGAAAGCTCTGCTATGAATCCATAATCGACTCGATATTTCAGGTCGATGTAAGGCGCGAGACATCTCGGTCAGTCCCCTCTCCCTCGGGGAGAGGGCTAGGGTGAGGGGCTCTTGATCTTCAACCCTTCACCCCTTCAAGCCCGATCCCAATAAGGCACTTCGCCGAAGCATTCGATAAAGAAGTCGATGACGGTGCGCACCTTCACCGACAAGCGCCGACTCCCCGGCCACAGCACCGCAATCTGCTGCGGCTCCAGACTGTTCGACACCTGATACTCGCCCAACACCGGCACCAACGTGCCTTCGCGCACCGCCTCGCCAATCAGCCACGACGGAAACATCACCAGCCCCAAGCCCTGTTCGGCGGCTTGGGTGAGGGTGTCGGCGTGGTTGCCGGTGATCGGGCCTTTCACCGAGTACGGCGTCCAGTCCTGCCCATCGCGCCGGAAAAACCAGCGCTGCAGTCCGGCCGCGCCTTTGTACGCGAGGCACTGGTGTTGCGCGAGATCGTCAGGGTGTCGCGGGGTGCCGTGGCGTTTTAGATACGCCGGGCTGGCCGCGACCTGAAAGCGGTGCGGTGCCAGAATCCGCGCTTGCATGCTGGAGTCGTGCAGCGGGCCGATGCGGAACAGCAGATCCGCGCCTTCTTGCAGCGGATCGACGTAATGGTCGGTCTGCTGAATATCCAGTTGCAGCTTCGGGTAGCGCGCGCACAACTTGCCCAGCCACGGCGTCAGATGGCGCTGGCCGAACACCACCGGGGCGTTGATGCGCACCAGGCCGGTGGGTTCGCTTTGCTGTTCCTGCAACGCCTGTTCGGCTTCTTCCAATTGCACCAACACCAATCGCGCGTGATGGCCGAGCATGCGCCCGGCTTCGGTCGGCGTGACGGCGCGGGTGTGGCGGTAGAGCAATTGCTGGTTCAGCGCTTGCTCCATCAACTGGATCTGCCGCGAAATCGAGGAGGGCGCCACGCCTTCGCGACGGGCGACTTCGGAAAAACTGCCGTGATCGAGCACGGCCACAAACAGTCGCAGCGCTTTGAATCCGAGTTCGTTGAGGCCGAGCATGGTCTGTCCTGCTGTGCGTGTTGCGCAAAAGTGTTGTCCGGATGCTCCCATTTATCGCACAGCGACGCCAGCCGATAATCCGCGCCATTGTTGACTGGGCTGGATTGTATTTATGCAAACGTTGGATGAAGTGAGTGTTGCGCCGCCGGTGGCCAAGCCGGGGTTGCGCTTATTGTTGCTGCCGCTGGTGATTCTGGCGGGGATGGGTTTGTCAGTGGAGGCGGGTTTGCTCGGGCCGTTGGGTGCGCAGGTCGGGCATTTGTGGGCGACGTTGAGCATCTTTGGCGTGGGCTCGGCGATTCTGTTTTTGCTGCTGTTGTTTGCGGGGCCACAGAAAGGGCCAGCGCTGAACACGCTGCCGCGCTGGCAGTTGATCGGTGGTTTGCTCGGGCCGATTTATGTGGTGGTGCTGACCTTGGCCACGCCGCACATTGGTATCGCCATGACGATGATCGCGATTCTTTCCGGGCAGGTCGGCAAGAGTGTGATGATCGATCATTTCGGCTGGTTCGGGGCGACGCGCAAGAAGGTCAACGGTGAGCGTTGGTTGGCGCTGCTGTTGATTGTCGCGGCACTTGTTTTGATTGCGCGGGGTTGATGATGAATCTGGTTATTTTGTTGGCTGTGGTGGTGGCGGCGGGTGCGGTGTTGAGTGTTCAGGCGGCGATCAATGGGCGCTTGGGGGAAACCGTTGGTGTCTTGCGCAGTAGTTTGTTGACGTTTGCTGTGGGTGCGTTGGTGACCGGGTTGTTGATTTTGTTTTTTGAACCGGCGCATGCGGTGGGGTTGTTGGATGTGCCGAAGTGGCAGTTGAGTGGGGCGCTGTTTGGGGTGGTTTATATGATTGTCATGGTGGGCGCGGTGCCTCGTGTGGGGACGGCGGTGGCGACGGTGGCGGTGATTGTCGGGCAGTTGGGGATGGGGATGTTGATTGATAATTTTGGCTGGTTCGGGAATCCGGCGATTGAGTTGTCGGGGAGTCGGGTGTTGGCGATGGTGCTTTTGGCGGGGGCTTTGGTGTTTATGTATCGGAGTAGTGTGCGGGGTTCTGATTGATTTTGTTTTGGGGGTGTGGGCATATCCGTTGCTGCGGTGATGGCTGGTTATGGTTCCGCCCTTACGGCGGGTCACTTTTGGCAAACGCCCCAAAAGTAACCAAAAGGTCTGTGCCCTGACGTTCGGCCCGCTCGCTGGGGCTCGGGGTTCCTTCGCTGCGGGATCGATCCGGGGGGCAGCGCCTACGGTTTGCTTCGCTGCACCTCCTCTCGCTGTGTTTGGCTGCGCCAAACGGTCGCTGCGCTCCCACCCCCGGATCGATCCCTCCACTCAGCCTGCCGACGGGCTCTAAGATCAAAAGCAGGCGAGCTGACACTCGGCCTATTGAGTGGTGAAGAGCGGGGTGCGCACGGCTTTTTGATTTGCGTTGGATTCGCCCCTCACCCCAGCCCTCTCCCGGGGGAGAGGGAGCCGATGGTGGGCCTTTCAAAATGTGCATTCAACTCGGTATATCACGTCGGCGTAGCTCTTCCATTCCACGCAATCAGTCCCCTCTCCCTCCGGGAGAGGGCTAGGGTGAGGGGCTCTTGATCTTGATCTTGATCTTGATCTTGATCTGGCTTTTGATTTTGGCCCCCATCGGCAGGCCGAGCGTAGGTGTTCATCCGGGGTAGGCGCGTAGCGCCGTGCGGCGTAGCCGCATACATCGAGAGGAGGTGCAGCGAAGCAAACCGTAGGCGATGCCCCCGGATGGACACCGTAGCGAGGGAACACTGAGCCTCAGCGAAGTGCCGTACGCCGGGGGCCAAGCCTTTTGCTTACTTTTCGGCGTTTGGAAAAGTGAGTCGCTGTAAGAGCGAAACCGCCAGAAGCCCCACCCGCAGCAACGGATATGCCCCCAAAACCCCAAACCCCCAAAACCCCCAAAAACCCAAACAAGCAAAATCAAAAGATCGCAGCCTTCGGCAGCTCCTACACTGGTAATCACGGCTTACCTAAAAGCCCCAGACAACCACCACCCAAGGAGTCTGCCCCATGCCCGATAGAAAATGCGATTGCCCAAACTGCAAATGCACCATCAAAGAAGGCGATCATGCCTACGCCGTACACGGCAAACACTACTGCTGCGAAGCCTGCGCCCACCACCACAAAGGTGGCGAAGAATGCTCAAGCAAAGGCTGCCACTGCGCACATCCCAAATAAACACAGGCAAAAAAAAGTGGAGCCTAATCAGGCTCCACTTCCAGTTTCAGACTTTCATCATCCAGCCGCTCGGTATGCCGCACCGTGCCTTGCAATCGCCGCCCCTCAACCCGAACCACCACGGTTTTCGCCTGGTCGAGGTCTTCCGGTAACGGCGCTGGCACTCTCAGGGCGAAGCAATACGGATCATCATCGACCGCTTCCAGACCCACGCGGCAATCCACGCTTTTGGTGATACGCCCAAACAATGTGTCGAGGCCGTAGTCCAGATGCGCCGGGCTGCTGCTGAAATCGATCATGGTTGCATTCCCCCGAATGTTCGCGTGCAGGCTGAGCTTAGCTGGTCGGTCGCCAGACGACGTTTTCCACGCCGAATTTTTCCGCCATCGGTTTGCTGGTCTTCTGTACTTTTTCACGACCAAAGCGCGGAATGCGACCCACGCCGGCATCGCAACTCGCCCAGTGCCACGCCTCGGTGTTGTCCATTTTGTCCGAGCGGATAATGAACGACTTGGCTGTGCCGTGAAGGGTGTACTCGATGACGTAGAGTTTTGCGTTGTTCATAAAGCCCGTATTCCTCCCTGTGGTAATAGAGGGATCGCTGAGCACCGGGAAAATTCATTCGGATTGTCCGACGGTATCTATCGTTGGCGAGGTTTCGGGCGACTGGTTACCATGGCGGCTCCGTCAACCCCAATGAATGCTCACCATGGCCCTCGCCACGCCCCCCGATTTCACTGACATCGATGTGCCCGTGCAACCGCTGGCGCGCACGTATCCGCGCGGGTTGTTTATCGAGCCGCATGAGCATGACTGGGGCCAGTTGCTGTACGCGATGAGCGGGGTGATGTGGGTCGAGACGCCGCATGAAGCGCTGGTGGTGCCGCCGCAGCGCGCGGTGTGGTTGCCGCCCGGGGTGCCGCACGGGATTCGCGTGGTGTCGGATTTGCAGATGCGCAATATCTACCTGCGCCCGGCGCTGGCGGCGACGCTGGATCAGACGGTGCAGGTGATCGAGGTCGGTGGTTTGCTGCGCGAGTTGATCGTCGGGCTGGTGGAGCAGGGCGACAGCGGTGAGCCGGCGTATTACGAGGCGTTGGTTGGTTTGGCGTTGTTGGAGTTGCAGCGCGCAAGGCGTTCGCAGCTGAAAATCCCGATGCCGGATGATTCCGATCGGCGCCTGATGAATCTTTGCCAGGCAGTGATGGCCGCGCCGTCGCTGGAGATCCCGTTCGAACAGCACGCGGAAAACGCCGGGGCCAGCGTGCGCACGTTGGCGCGGTTGTTCAAGGACAGTCTGGGCATGGGCTTCGCCGAGTGGCGGCGACAGGTACAACTGGCGACGGCGGTGGCGGAGTTGATTCAGGGTGTGGCGGTGAGTGTGATTGCCCGCGAACTCGGCTATTCACCGAGCAGCTTCAGCGACATGTTCCGCCGCGAACTGGGCGTCGCCCCGTCTCAGTTCACGTTGTAACGACGCTACTTCCTGAACCTGCACAAACTCTGTAGGAGCATGGCTTGCCAGCGAAAGCGGAGTGTCAGCAATATCAATGTTGGCTGAATGGACGCCTTCGCTGGCAAGCCATGCTCCTACAAGGTTTTGTGGTGATGTCGGCAGGTTTGTCCGAAATTCAGAAGTCCTTGGCCGGTGCCCTTCGCCGAGCCTCCCTACACTCTGCCCATTCCTTTCAAACGGCAGAGTTCTCCCCATGAACTACCTGATTTCGCTGGCCATCGGCCTCGGCGTTGGCCTGTTGTACGGCGCGCTCGACTTCCGTTCTCCCGCGCCGCCGGCCATCGCGCTGGTCGGTCTGCTCGGCATGCTTGCGGGTGAGCAGCTGTGGCCGATGGGCCGGCAATGGGTCGCCGCTTGGTTGTCCTGAATCTTCCTTTCTCCTTCGGTGGATCACTCCATGAAAGCACTGCAATTCGATAAAACCGGCGACCTGTCCTCCCTGCGCTTCGTCGACGTGCCGACCCCGGTGGCCGGCGCCGATGAAGTCCTGGTGCAGATCAAAGCGGCCGGGCTCAATCCCAGCGACGTGAAAAATGTGCTCGGACGTTTCCCCTACACCACGTTGCCACGGATTCCCGGGCGCGATTTCGCCGGTGTCGTGGTCGAAGGCCCGCAAGCGTTGATCGGTCAGGAAGTCTGGGGCACGGGCCGTGAGCTGGGCTTTTTCGCCGACGGTTCCCACGCGCAATTCGTCAAGCTGCCGGCCAACGGTGTCGCCCTCAAGCCGTCGCGCCTGAGCTTCACCCAAGCCGCCAGCCTTGGCGTGCCGTACACCACGGCGTGGGATGCGTTGGAGCGCAGCCTCGTCAAAGCCGACACGCGTTTGCTGGTGATTGGCGGCGGTGCGGTCGCCACAGCGGCATTAGCGCTGGCCAAAGTGCGCGGTGCAAAAATCCTGGCAGCGGCGCGGCGTCCGGAGCAGGTGGCGGAGTTGCACGCGCAGGGCTACCAGACGATTCAACTGGATAAACCCGAAGACCTCGGTGCGCAGGTCAACGCGGTGTATCAGGGCGGCGCTGAAGTGATCTTCGACACCACCGGTTTCTGGCTGCCCGCCTCGGTGGCGGCGCTGGCAATCTTCGGCCGAATCGCAATCATCGCCGCACCGGTAGACGGCCAAGTGCAGTTGCCGGCACTGGCGTTGTATCGCAAGGGCGGTTCGGTGGTCGGCGTCAACACATTGCTCTACGGCGTCGAAGCCTGCGCAGCGATGTTGAACCAGTTCGGCCAACTCTTCGACGAAGGCTCGCTGCCGTTGCCGCAAGGCCTTGTCGAATCACCACTGGCCGACGGCCTGGCGCGCTACACCGAAGTCAACGAGGGCGGCGGCGACAAAATCATCCTGATTCCCTGAGCCCCCCAAATTCCCCTGACAACGCAAAACCTGTAGGAGCCGAGCTTGCTCGCGAAAACGGTGGATCAGCCAACCTCTCAGTCGACTGACCCACCGCCTTCGCGAGCAAGCTCAGCTCCTACAAGGGACTGTGTCGTCTGGGGTTACGCGGGCACTTCTAGATTATCCAGCGCCCGATTCACCGCCAGTTCCCCGAGCATCACCACCTGCTGAATCCCCAGCAACGTGTGGCGATACGGCGTGTCGAGCGCCGCGGCAAAATCACTGAGCATCACACTGGCCGAAGCCATCGATTCACAAGCGTGGGCTAGCAGATCTTCGGTTTTGATATTGGGCGCGATGACGAACATCAGGCTCGGCAGACGCGGATCATTGTGAGTCGCACCGGGGCAGAGGTAGTGATCAAGCGCACGTTCAGCGGCGTCGTGGAGTTTGCGCGAATGAGGGGATTCGTAGGGGGACGTGGTGTCGATGTCGGGTGGGTTGGGTGTTGGTTTGAACATGGTGAAGCTCCTTGATTGTTGGAGCCGCCACGGTTCGCTGCGAAACGAATGGGGTGGCAGCTGTACGCAGGTTCGCAGACCGGGAATCAAGGAACCCGGCATACCCGAAGGTATCCCGCGCACAGCCGCCATAACGCAATGCTGTCAGCTGCACTGTGCGCCTCGATTGATCCGGGCTGCGAAACCCGATCGCTGATTCGTCAACGACCCACAAACGATAAGGCCCGTCTCCAAGGCGCACAAGCCGGCGGATTCTGGCGTAGCTGTAGGCAATGGCGCAAGGTTGTGTAGCCTTGGAGAGTTTCTGCAGGTGTCTGTTAAACATCCCCGTTTAAAAATTCGGTTATTGAACCCTTCTCGGCCTTGGCCGCCGTCTTCGTATGTGGGGTAGGCAGCGTCAAAGCGTAAAAGTGAAATAGTCAAAATATAAGTGGTCGGATGTTTCAGTTTGGAATCGGCTTATAGCCTCGCCAGCGGGCGCGGAGTACTCGATCCATTTATTATTTGGTGTGTAATAGTCGGGGCTTGCTGGAAGCGTGAGTTGTCCAATGGGTTGCTGATCGAAGTTGTAAAAAGTAATTAAGGCTTTGTGACTTTGAAATGTGCAGGAGAATTTTATTTTTATGCATGGAACATCCAACGCGAAGGCCACAGTGTCAACCCCCGTGTGTACGGGTAAAGTTTTATCTCCGGATACATAAATCGCCGGGCCATCCAGCATTCCAGGGTGTTGGTGATGAAATTGGATGCCGCACGGTCCAGTTCCACTAATGCAGAAAATCCTCATTCTGGATACTTTTGCGCTATTCCCGGCAAACAATTTGACGGCGGGATGCCCGTCAAAGTTTTCTGTTATAAGTGGGCGCAGTAGCGATGTTTGTAATTCTGGGAGTGCAATGTATTGTTTTTCTTCCATGCCACCATCAAAAGATACTTTGAATGAAGAATTGATCGTGGTGCCGGATTTTAAAGTGTGCAAAATTTTTCGCGAAATTTTCGCGACAACACCACTGATAGATTCCGTTTGGTCAATCTCCCGTCCCTGCTCCAGAATAATCACGTCGGGTTGTCCGCTCTCAAGTACAACATGGACGGACAAGGAAATTCTTTGCCTTGCAGCAATCATTGGCCAAGGTGGGACAAACACTGTGGCATCTCCAGGAAATGTTTGAAGGTCGAGTACTTTCTGCCCAACTGATCCCGTCGCTTCCTTGATTTCAGGTGTCGGAAATCGCGGATCTCCGTCAATCATTTTGATAACCCTCAATTCAAGTGCCGGTGATTCTCCAATCGGTTCGTTACCCTGATGCAAGCTCCACTTGAATTTCAGATCCTTGCCATGACGTGCAGCTAAAAACTCCGGTTTCAGCTGCATATTTGCCTGTTTATTACTGTCGAACGCCACCAGTGGAAACAGCGGTGAGCCTGCGGGTGCGTCAATCTCAATCAAGCGCGCATGGTCTCCTACTTGAGCATCAGGATATTGAGCCTGTAAGGTCACACCCTGCGGGTAAGCCAAAGCGTCAATAGGATTCACTGCGGGTTGTAGCAACTTCGGTGGCTGCAAATTGCTTGTGTCTCGTCCTATGACTTGCGCATTGGCGGTTGCGGAGGTTCCGATAATGACGCTATGGCGAATCAACTGATAAAGCACTTTTACCGAGCTATCCCTCACGACTTTGGCATGAGGGATATCCCACGCCAAATGAGTCGGTACTTGTGTAATAGGCAGTGTTTCCTCATTGCGCGCAATCACAACACCATTCAGTTCGGCGCTGAATAACAGGTAAATTGAGTCACCCACTTTCCAGAGTGAATCCGGTAAATGCACCAAGGCCCAGAGCGGCCCGCCTTTCATTTTTTCCAAATCGACAACCGTAGGATCGTCGTTGTTTTCGGTCGGTATCTCCCTGAGCACTGCCATTGGCAGCGTTAATCGTTTCAAGTGCACATCCGCCGTCACCACATCCGACCAAGTCGGTGGTCCTGATGGATTCGTCACGTAATCGAGTACTCGGAATTTGAATTCGAAGTCCGAATCATCACCGCCCTGTTCCAAAATAGTTCTCGTGATCGGAATCTGGAAATTTTGTGGGGTCGGAGGGAAGGGAGAGGTTCTCTCGGGTAACACTCGATGTTCAACACGTACACCGTTGCAGTCGACGAGAATGCGGTCGTACCACTGGGTGTTTTTATAGGTGATGCTAACGCTCACGGCGTCCGCCTCATCGGGGCCGATGCTGTCGTGACTGACGCTGATAGTTAGTACTGGCGGCGTGTCGCCCGGGGGAGACGTACGGTGCAGCAATATCAGGTCTGGGGTGAACTCCTCTTCCTGGGAAGTGCGTTTAATGCCGAATTTGATTCGGTTGTAGCCTTTTTGAAAGACACCGGTAGGTATCCGCAATGGCGTGTCATCGTTTTCCGCGCCCTTGGCGATTGTTGTACTGCTCACTACATCATCGTTCAGGTAAAGCTTGAGTAAGTCGTTTTCTGCCTGAAGCAGATAGGCTCGCATGATCACCAGAAATCCGTCAGCCACGTTAGTGTCCGCAAGGGTTGCGCCGCCATGGGCTTGAACATCGGCGGGCACGAGGTCGACCATTTTTGGTGCCTTGGGCAGGGTCAGTTCTACAGCTTTGACTGCGCGGAAATTCATCGCCATCTCCAGATTTCAGGGGGGATTGCCTTGGCGATATCTAATGCGATGTGGGTGATGGCGTCACCTGTCAGATCTGACAGGGTAGGGTGGGTTTCGGATGGGCGGTTCTAGTTGTTGGCAAGCGTTTTTAACATCAAAAGATTGCAGCCTTCGGCAGCTCCTACAGGGGGAACGCGAATTCTGTGTAGGAGCTGCCGAAGGCTGCGATCTTTTGATCGGTGTCCCTTAAAACTGGTAGCCCACGCCCGCGTAATACCCCCAGCCATTCGAGCGCGCACGGAAGTTGCCGTCGCCAAAATTCAGCTCGCTGCCGTCTTCCCAATTGCCGCCATTGTGGAAATACCGGCCCACCAGCGTGAAGCGCAAATGCGTGAACGAGTACAGCAACACGTTAGTCGCCACCGTCGCATTCGCGGTGCGGGCGGGGTTGTCTTTGTGGATGTCGGAGCCGAAGTCGAAGTTGGTGAAGCCGATGTAGGTCAGTGAGGCGCCGTTGCTGAATTTGTCGATGGGCACGATGTATTTGAGTTGCGCGCGGTAGCCGTCCCAAGAATATTCGTTGCTCGCGCCGTAGTTTTCCCACTGATAACGGCCGTAGAGGTTGGCTGACAGGTTGACCCGCGAGTGCGTGTCGATGTCGGTGCCGAAGCCGCTGTAGAGGGTGTTGGCGCGGTTTTCCTTGCGGCTGCCGTGATCGTAGATCCAGTCGAACGCGACGTACCATTCCTTGAAAGGGCCGATGGCCAGGCTGCGGCCGGCGAGGTAGTCGATGGAGATGCGCGGTTCGTGTTCCATGAACAGCGGCGAGCCGTGATCCCACACGCCTTTGTCGTGGCTGTTGCCGATGTTGAAGATCTTCGGGATGTCGACGTAGCCGTACAGCTCGAACGGGCCTTTGCGGCCGAAGTACTCGTATTCCAGATAAATGTCGTCAGCCGGTTGCGGGCCAAAGCTGATGTCTTTGCTGCCAATCAGCATCAAGTCCTGGTTGTACCAGTCCGACAGGTACGCGCCTTTTTTCGGCGGGCTCGCTTCCGGGCTGAGTGCTTCGCCTTGAGCGGATTCTTCTGGCAGAACGGGCTGAGCAGGTTGCGCGAAAACGCTGTGGCTGAGAAGTCCGGTAACGCCGGTCAGTAGCAAGGAAACAGTCAGCGTGCGCGCAAACGAAGCGCGAAGGGGGAGTGCGGCGTGCATTCAAAGTCCTTTTTTGCAGATCAAGGCCCGGCGTTCTGCGGGTCTGTAGGGTTTTGTTACGAAAATGCCGTGATTGACGCTGCGCAAACGTTTGCACAAGGCGTACCAATTCTTTTAATGGGCTGAAATATTGAGGGTTTTACGGAGATTTTTGACGAAGTGGTCAGTCGAGTAGGTCGTCATAAAATTCATGTTTGGAATATGTCCTGTGGCGAGGGGATTTATCCCCGTTGGCCTGCGCAGCGGGCCCTCTTTTTTTGGGGCCGCTGCGCGACCCAACGGGGATAAATCCCCTCGCCACAGGGGTTCTTCTACTGATTCGGAAAGGTGGAAAGGCTTATTCCAGACTGCTCTAGCACCAAAGTATTAATGCCATTTAACCAAGGCCCCATTGCAGGGCATCAACTAGCGTGTGTCAGGAATAGAACGGTTTTGTAATGACCGTCGCAGTCTTGATTCGCGTGTCGAATAAGCCGCTGCTTGTCCACGCCGTCAAGGAAGAATCTGGCCATACAAGGAGTAGCCCGTGGAAGCAAGGTTTGGTGTCGCCCTCGTCTCGCGTTTTTCCCCTCTTTCCCTTGCTGTGCACTTGAGCGTTGCCGGGCTGTTGTTCGGCGGCGTCAGCGCACCTGCGTTGGCCACGTGCTCCACGGCCGGTTCAATCGTGACGTGTACGGGGGTGCCGCCACTGCCACTGGTTCCCAACGACTTTGCCAGTGCCTCTAACAACTTGACGGTCAACGTCAACAGCGGCGCGCAGATGAACGCGACACTTGGCGGGCATGTCATGGACCTGACGGGGGTCAACATCACCCTGAACAACTCCGGCATCATGGATCCGGCAGTGCTCGGTCTGGTGTCGGTTTTGAGTGGCGGGGCATTCATCGGCAGCGGCGCTACCAGCACGGTCAGCGTGCTCAACAATGCTGGCGCGATCATGCGGGGCACCGGGATGTTACTGGGGCTCAACCTGACCAGCATCGACGGCCTGGCCCTTTCGGTTAACAACGCGGCAACCGGCACCACCAGCATCACCAACAACGGCACCATCACCTCGACCGGACTCTCGATCGGCGGCATCACGTTGGCGGATACCCCGGTGATCGGCGTCTATGGTGGTTCACAAGTCAACATGACCAACAGCAACACCGGCGTCATCAACGGCCGGATCGCATTCGAAACCTCGGCGGCGGGCAACACCTTCACTAACGCCGGTGCGATTACCGGTGGTGTGTCGATGGGGGCGGCGAGCACCAACACCTTCACGGCAGTGACCGGATCTTCGGTGCAGGTGGGTGACGGCGTGCAGATCAGCGTCGGCCTTGGCGGTTTGATTGGCATCAACCTGACGTTTGCGCCAACCGGCACGGTCGATGGCGGTGCGGGCGGCACCAACAGCCTGATCCTGCAAAACCCGGCCGGCGTCGGCGGCGGTATCACCGGGACTGGCACGGCATCGAGCGCCACCTACGTCAACTTCAACAATCTGACGATCAACAGCGGCACCTGGACGTTGCAGGGGCCATTGGTCAGCGGCGCGACCACGCTCAATGGCGGTATCGCGAACTTCAATAACAACGCCACGTTCGGCAGCGGTGTGCTCACCTCCAACGGCGGGATTCTGCAGGCGAGCAATGCCGGGTTGAATATCAGCAATCTGATTTCCCTCGGTGCTGGCGGCGTCACGGTACAAGGCGGCAATGCCACCACCCTGAGCGGGGTGATTTCCGGCAGCGGCGGTTTCACCAAGGCCGGTACCGGCCAACTTAACCTCGGCGCCGCCAACACCTATCTGGGCAACACCACGCTCAATGGCGGCACGGTACAGGTCAGCAACAATCAGGCATTCAGCACCGGCAGCCTTAACGTCACCGGCGCGACGACCCTGAGCGCACCGGGCACCATCAATCTGGCAAACGCCATCAGCCTCGGCGGCACACTGACCGCTGGCGGTACCGGCGCACTGACCCTCGGCGGCTTGATCAGCGGCAGCAGCGGCTTGACCAAAACCGGCACCGGCAGCCTGACCCTCAGCGGCGCCAACGCTGGTTTCACCGGCACCACCACCCTCAGCGCCGGCAGCCTGCTGGTGACCAACAACAACTCGCTGGGCAGCGGTGTATTGAACACCGCCGCCGGCACCAGCCTCGACAGCACCGCCAACGTCACGCTGGCCAATAACATCGGCATGACCGGCGCGCTCAACGTGCTCGGCAGCAATGCCTTGACCCTCGGCGGCGTGTTGAGCGGAACCGGCGGCATCACCAAATCCGGGACTGCCAGCCTGACCCTGACTGGCAACAACACCAACAGCGGTAACACGCTGCTCAATGCCGGCACCTTGTTCGTTGGCAGCAACACCGCGCTGGGCACCGGCGCCCTGAACGCGGCGGCGGGCACTGTGCTGGATGCGACCGCCGCGGTGACACTGGCCAATGCCGTTGCACTGGCTGGCGGCGTGACCATCGGCGGCACCCAGGCATTAGGCTTGAGCGGTGTCGTCAGCGGCGCCGGCAACTTGATCAAGAATGGCACCGCCAACCTGAGCCTCAGCGGCAACAACACCTTCTCCGGCGGCACCGCACTCAACGCCGGCACATTGATTGTCGGCTCCAACACCGCGCTGGGCACCGGCGCGTTGACCACCGCAGCGGGCACCACTCTCGATGCCAGCACGGCGGTCGCACTGACCAACGCAGTTTCCCTCGGCGGCAATCTGAACGTCGGCGGCAGCGCCAACCTGACCCTCGGCGGCATCGTCAGCGGCAGTGGCGGGCTGACCAAAAACGGTGCGGCCAACCTGATTCTCAATGGTGCCAACACCTTCCTCGGTGCCATTGCGCTGAACGCCGGCACGATTACCGCAGGCGCCAACGCGGCGCTGGGCAGCGGCAATATCACCGTGGGCGGTGTGGCTACGCTCGACAGCAATGCAGCGGTGACCTTGAACAACGCCGTCATTCTCAACAACAGCCTGGGGATCGGTGGCAGCAACGCGTTGACCCTCGGCGGCGTGATCAGCGGCGCCAGCCAACTGGTGAAAAACGGCGCCGCGAATCTCACGCTTAACGGCAGCAACACCTACAGCGGCGGCACCACGCTGAATGCTGGCAGTCTGACCGTCGGCAACGGCGCAGCACTGGGCACCGGCGCCTTGTCGGTAGAAGGTGCGGGCACGCTCAACAGCAGCGCTGCCGTGACCCTGAACAACAACGTGATTCTCAACGCCAACCTCACCGCCGGCGGCGCCAATGCGCTGACCCTCGGCGGGGTGATCAGTGGCAGCAACGGTCTGATCAAAACCGGCGCTTCGAGCCTGACCCTCAATGGCAACAACACTTACACCGGCACCACGGCACTGAATGCCGGTTCACTGATTGTCGGCTCCAGCACCGCACTCGGCACCGGCACACTCAACGCCTCGAACGGCACCACCCTTGATGCCAGCGCCGCCGCGACCCTGGCCAACAACGTAAACCTCGCCGGCACCTTGACCTTGGGCGGCAGCAATGCGCTGACCCTCGGCGGTGTGGTCGCCGGTATCGGTGGATTGACCAAGAACGGCGCTGCCGATCTGACCCTCAACGGCGCCAACAGTTATTTTGGCAACACCGTGTTGAACACCGGCAAACTGACCGTCGGCACTAACACCGCGCTGGGCTCCGGCACATTAAACGCGGCTGCCAACACTTCGCTGGACGCCAACACGGCCGTCAGCCTCAACAACGCCGTGGCGCTCGCCGGTGCCTTGAACATCGGCGGCACAGCGAACATGACGCTCACTGGTCTGGTCAGCGGCGCCGGCAGTCTGGTGAAAAACGGCACGGCCAATCTGATTCTCAACGCGGCCAACAACTACCTCGGCGGCACCACGCTGAATGCCGGCACACTGACCGTCGGCAACAGCTCGGCGCTCGGCTCCGGGGCATTGACTGTTGCTGGCGCTGCAACGCTGGACAGCAACTCGCCGCTGGTCAGCCTTAACAATGCGGTTGCGCTGAACGCGGCGCTAACCGTGGGCGGTACACAGAACCTGACCCTCGGCGGCGTCACCAGTGGCACCGGCCAGTTGATCAAGAACGGCGCGGCTAACCTGACCCTCAACGGCAACAACACTTTCAGCGGCGGCACTACTCTGAATGGCGGCACGCTGACCCTGGGCAATGCCAGCGGTCTGGGCAGCGGCACCCTGATCGTCGGCGGCGCGGCGACGCTGGATAACAGCGCCTCGTTCGGCATCGGCAACGCGATCACGTTGAACGCCGGACTGACCGTTGCCGGCAACAATGATTTGAGCTTGAACGGCATCATCGACGGCGCCGGCAACCTGACCAAAAACGGTCTTTCCGACCTGACGCTGGCCGGCAACAACACCTTCACCGGCGCGCTGAATATCATCTCGGGCAGCGTTACCACCCTCAACAGCAATGCGCTGGGCAACACGGCTGGCGTCAACATCAGCGCCGGCGCCGGGCTGAATCTGGGCAGCAACGCCAGCCTCGGTGCGCTGACCGGCAGCGGCAGCGTGCAACTGACCGGCAGCAACCTGCTGACCGTCGGCAGCGGCAACGTCACCAGTACCTTCGACGGTGATCTCAGCGGCAGCGGCGGTCTGGTCAAAGTCGGCACTGGCACCCTGAACCTCACCGGGATCAATGGCATCAACGGCAACACCGCGATCGATGGCGGTATCGTGAATCTCAGTGGTTCGCTGGGCAGTGCGCAGGTCAACGTCAATACCGGTGGCACGCTGACCGGTACCGGGTCGGCGCTCGGCGCGGTCAACATCAACAACGGTGGGCATCTGGCGTTGTCGTCGGGCAACACCTTGTCGGCGAGTGCTCTGACTCTTGGCGCCGGCAGCAACGTTGATGTGGCCCTGGGCACACCGTCGACCGCGTCGCTGATGAATGTCGGCGGCAACCTCACCCTCGACGGCAATCTCAACGTCAGCGATGCCGGCGGTTTTGGCGTTGGTGTATATCGTCTGTTCAACTATACCGGCGCCCTGACCAACCTCGGTCTGGACGTGGCCAGCGTGCCGTTCGGTTATGGTCTTGGCGATCTGCTGGTGCAGACTGGCGTGGCCAATCAGATCAATATTCAGGTGTCGGCGCCGAATTCCAATATCCGCTACTGGGACGGCAGCCAGACCATCGCCAACGGCGTGGTCGATGGCGGCAGCGGCACGTGGAATGCGGTCGGCACCAACTGGACCGACGCCAACGGTTTGGTCAACCAGCCATGGGCCGGCGACTTCGCGGTGTTCCAGGGCACGGCCGGCACCGTCACGGTCAACGGCACGCAAGCGTTCACCGGCATGCAATTCCTCACCGACGGCTACAACGTGGTCAACGGCGCGGCGGGGCAACTCACCGCCGTCAACGGCACCGGCGGCACGACTTCGTTGCGGGTTGATCCGGGCGTGACCGCGACTATCAATGCCAATATCGACGGCAGCGGCATCCTCAACAAACTCGACGCCGGCACGCTGGTGCTGGGCGGTTCCAACACTTATACCGGCGGCACTCAACTCGATGGCGGCAAAATTATCGTCGGCAGCAACACCGCGCTGGGCACCGGCACATTGACGACGAATGCCGGCACGCAACTGGACAGCAACGCGGCGGTGACGCTGGCCAACGCTGCGACACTCAATGGCAACCTCACCGTGGTCGGCAGCAATGCGCTGACCCTCAATGGCGTGATTGGCGGCACTGGCGGCCTGATCAAAACCGGCACAGCGAATCTGACCCTTGGCGGCAATAACGCCTTCCTCGGGCCGGTCGCACTGAACGCTGGCGGGCTGATTCTGGCGAGCAACTCGGCGCTGGGTTCCGGCACGTTGAATGCTGCTGGCGGTACCACGCTGGATGCGAGCACCGCGGTTTCGCTGAACAACGCGGTCAACCTGGCCGGCAATCTCGGCATCGTCGGCACGGCGGATTTGACGCTGGCCGGCACGGTCAACGGCACGGGCAGCCTGAGTAAAAATGGCGCGTCGAACCTGACCCTCAGCGGCAACAACAATTTCCTCGGCGGCACCACTCTCAATGCCGGCACCCTGACCGCCGGCAGCAACTCGGCGCTGGGTCTGGGCAACCTCACCGTCGCCGGTGCCTCGGCGCTGGACAGCAACAGCGCGCTGAGCCTGGGCAACAACGTCGTGCTCAACGCCAATCTGACTAACAGCGGCAGCAACAACCTGACGCTGGCGGGTGTAGTCAGCGGCGCGGGCGGACTTATCAAGGACGGCGCGTCGAACCTGACCCTCAACGGCATCAACACCTTCACCGGCGGCACCACGCTGAACGCCGGCACGCTGACCCTTGGTACCGGCGGATCTCTGGGTAGCGGCGTGCTGACCGTGGCCGGTGCTTCGACCCTCGACAACTCGGCGCCACTGGTGCTGGCCAACAACCTTAACGTCAATGCGAATCTGGCGCTGGCCGGTAACAACAACCTGACCCTCGGCGGCGTGATCGCCGGCGCCGGCACGCTGACCAAAAATGGTCTGGCCGACGTAACTTTGAGCGGCAACAACACCTTCAGCGGCACCTTCGATGTGGCATCCGGCAGCCTGACCACGCTGAGTGGTGCGGCGCTGGGCAACAACGCCACGGTCAATCTCGCGGGCGGCGCGGCGCTGAATCTCGGTGCTTCGGGCAGCCTCGCCAGCCTCACCGGCAGCGGCACTGCGTTGATCGGCACCGGCAATACGCTGAGCCTCGGCGGCAACAACGTCAGCAGCACCTTCGCCGGCATTCTCAGCGGCGATGGCGGGCTGAGCAAACTTGGCACCGGCACGCTGACCCTCAGCGGCATCAGCGACCTGACCGGCGATACCAACGTCAACGCCGGTACCTTGCAGGTCGACGGTTCGCTGGCCAGCGGTAATGTGCTGGTCAACAACGGCGGCACCCTCGGCGGCAGCGGCACGTTGACCGGAGCCGTGACGGTGGCCGATGGCGGTCATCTGGCGGGCGTTACCGGCAGCACCTTGTCGGTCGACTCGCTGGTGTTCAACGGCAACTCCAACTTCGACGTTGGCCTCGGCACACCGGTCTCCGGCGGCGGTAATACGCTGGTCAATGTCGGCGGCAACCTGACCCTCGACGGCACGCTCAACGTCAGTGACATCGGCGGCTTTGGCAGCGGCGTGTATCGCCTGATCAACTACACCGGCGGCCTGACCGATAACGGCATGCTGATCGGCACCGTGCCGGGCAGCGTCACTCCCGGCGATTTGACCCTGCAAACCGCGCTGGCCAATCAGATCAATCTGCTGGTGACCGCGCCGGGCGTCACCGTGCAGTTCTGGGACGGCAATCAATTGGTTGCCAACGGTTCGGTCGAAGGAGGCAGCGGTACTTGGGGCACTGGCACCACTAACTGGACGGACGTCAACGGCACGACCAATCAGGCCTGGACCAGCAACTTCGCAGTATTCCAGGGCGCGGCGGGCACGGTCACGGTCAACGGCGCGCAAACCGTCACCGGGCTGCAATTTGTCACCGACGGCTACAGCCTGCAAAACGGCACGGCTGGTTCGCTGAATCTGGTCAACGGCTCCTTGGGCAACGCCACTGTGCGTGTTGACCCGAACGCCACCGCGACCATCGGCGTAGCGCTCAACGGCGCCGGCACGCTGGGTAAATACGACACCGGTACGCTGGTGCTCAACGCGGCCAACGGTTACACCGGCGGCACGGCGCTTAACGGCGGCAAGATCGTCGTGGGCAACGACGCAGCGCTCGGCACGGGCGTATTGACCGCCGCCGACGGCACCGCGCTGGACAGCAACGCGGACATCAGCCTCGCCAACGATGTGCTGCTCAACGGTGGCTTGAACATCGCTGGCTCTAACGCCTTGACCCTCGACGGCGACGTCAGCGGCAGCGGCAGTCTGATCAAGTCTGGCACTTCGAGCCTGACCCTCAACGGCAACAACACTTACAGCGGTGGCACGCAACTCGCCGACGGCTCGCTGGTGCTGGGCAATAACAGCGCCATCAGCAGCGGTGCCTTGAGTGTGACCGGCAACGGTACTCTCGACAGCACCTCGGCGCTGCAGCTGGCCAACGCGATCAACCTCGGAGGACAACTGACCCTGGCCGGCAACCAGGACACCACGCTGCTCGGCGCCATCACCGGCACCGGCAGTCTGCTGAAAAACGGCACGGCTGATCTGACGCTCAGCGGCGCCAACACTTACAGCGGTGGCACCACGTTGAACGGCGGCAACACCTTCGGCGACACCAGCAGCCTGCAAGGCGCGATCGTCAACAACGCGACGCTGACCTTCGAACAAAACGCCGATGGCAGCTACACCGGCAACCTCACCGGCACCGGCACGCTGAACAAAACCGGCACCGGCCAATTGCTGCTGACCGGCAACAACGGCTTCACCGGCAACACCTCGGTGCAGGCGGGCAACCTGAGCGTCAACGGCGTGCTCAACAGCGCCAACGTCGCGGTGGCCAGCGGTGCCAGTGTTGGCGGCAGCGGCACGCTCGCTGGCAACGTGCAACTGGCCGACGGCGCAACATTGCTCGGTGGCGGCGCAGCGGCGCCATTGTCGGTCGGTGCGCTGACCTTGTCCTCGGGCACTAACCTGGACTTCAGCCTGGGCTCGGCGGCGAGTTCCACCACCGTGGTCAATGTCGCCGGCAACCTGACCCTCGACGGCACGCTGAACATCAGCAACGCCGGCGGCTTCGGCACTGGCGTCTATCAACTGTTCAGCTACGGCGGCAGCCTGACCGACAACGGTCTGGTCTATGGCAGCCTGCCGGTGCCGGTCGACAACCTGACGCTGCAAACCGCGATTGCCAACCAGATCAACCTGCTGGTGCAAAACGCCCCGGGTGAAGTGCAGTTCTGGAACGGCGGCAAAACCAATCCGGACGGCACCATCGATGGCGGTAGCGGCGTGTGGGGCCCGGACACCAACTGGACTGACCCGACCGGTACTCAGGCGCAAGGTTCGACCGGTCAATTCGCGGTGTTTGGCGGCACGGGTGGCACGGTCACAGTGGTCGGCAATCAGCAATTCACCGGCATTCAGTTCCTTGCCAACGGCTACAACCTGACACCGGGTGCGGGCGGCACGCTGACCCCGGTCAACGGTGCTGACGGCAGCCTCGCACCGGTGCGGGTCAATGCCGGGGCGAGCACCGAAATCGCCGTGCCGCTGGTGGGCACCGGGGGTATCGAGAAACTGGATTCCGGCACGTTGATTCTCAGTGGCGCGAATACTTACAGCGGTGGCACCATCATCAGCGGCGGTACGCTGATCGGAAACACCACCAGCCTGCAAGGCAACATCCTCGACAACGCTGCCCTGGTGTTCCAACAGAATGTTGACGGTCGTTTCAATGGGACGCTCAGTGGCAGCGGATCGATTGCCAAGCGTGGTGACGGCACGCTGTTGTTGACCGGTAATCAACCGTTCAGCGGCACGGTGGCGGTGGATCAAGGTGTGCTGCAAGTGGGCAGCCGCGCTGCGACGGCTTCGCTCGGTGGCCAGGTGACCGTGGCCAACGGTGCAGGTCTGAGCGGCAACGGCAGCGTCGGCTCGGTCGTCAACCACGGTGTGGTGGCGTCGGGCGGCGAGGCGGGCAATCTGAGCGTCGCCGGCAACCTGACCAACGCTGCGGACGGTGTGCTGGCCTTGACGGTCAACTCGCCAACCGCCACGCCGTTGGCTGTCGGCGGCACGGCGGCACTGGACGGTGGTCTGCAAGTGACAGCACTGGCGCCGTTCACGGGCGCCACCACTTACACGCTGATCACGGCGGGCGGCGGTGTCACTGGCACCTTCAGCGCAGCGGATCTGCCGCAATACGCCCTCCTCAGCACCGCGCTGGTGTATGACGCCAATGCGGTGAACCTGGCGGTCAGCCGCAACGGCAACTCGTTTGCTGATGTCGCTGCCACCGGCAACCAGAGTCGTACTGCTACCGCGCTGGACAACAATGGCCCGGCCGGCGCCGAGTTGCAGAACCAGATCATCAACCTCAGCGTGGCCGGTGCGCGCAATGCCTTCGACAGTCTGTCCGGGGAGATTCATGCCAGCACCGCCAGCGCGATGCTTGAGGATTCGCGTTACGTGCGCGAGGCGGTCAACGATCGCATGCGCCAACCGTCGTGCAGCGCTGCGGATGATCCACGCCGCGCGCTGGCGCCAAGTGACAACCAACTGAGCAGCAACGGTTGCCACGGCGAAATGGTCGGCTGGGCGCGCGCACTCGGCGCCTGGGGTGAATCGGATGGCGACAGCAACAGCGCCAGCCTCGATCGCAACCTCAGCGGCTTCATGCTCGGCACCGACAAGCAACTCGACGATTCGTGGCGCGTGGGCATGGCGGCCGGTTACACCCGCAGCGACCTCG
Source organism: Pseudomonas sp. NPDC088885 (assembly GCF_044750025.1). NCBI lineage: Bacteria > Pseudomonadati > Pseudomonadota > Gammaproteobacteria > Pseudomonadales > Pseudomonadaceae > Pseudomonas > Pseudomonas sp. NPDC088885. The sequence continues at coordinate 216,365 of NZ_JBIVJB010000002.1, forward strand.
ATGCGCATGATCGTCAGTCGGATGCCACGGTCGAAAGCTACCACTTGGCGGCGTACCTCAACTCGCAGTTCGATGCACTGGCGGTGCGCCTCGGCGCGGCGTACAGCTGGCACGACATCGAGACCAAACGCGACGTCAGCGTCGGCAGCTACAACGATCGTCTGGAAGCCAACTACGACGCGCGCACTGCGCAAGTGTTCGGTGAAGTCGGTTACACCGTCGAAGCGGCCGGCATTGCGCTGGAGCCGTTCGCCGGTCTGGCGTACGTCAACTACGACAGCGACAAGGCCAAGGAAAAAGGCGGGGTAGGGCGTCTGAAGGCGGAAGCCGATCAGGACATCACCTTCTCCACCCTCGGCCTGCGCGCCGGCAAAGTCATCACCCTGGCCAACGGTGGGCAATTCACCCCGCGCGCGGCCATCGGCTGGCGCCATGCCTTCGGCGACACCAAACCCGACGCCGACCTGACCTTCATCGACGGCGGCGCCTCGTTCAGCACCCAAGGCGTGCCGATCGCCAAGGACAGCGCGATCGTCGAAGCGGGCGTCGACTTCCAGATCAGCCCGACCGGCAAACTGGGCATTGGTTATTCGGGGCAACTGTCGAATGACAACAATGACCATGCGATGACGGTGAGCTTTAGTCTGGGTTTCTGATTAGGGTTGAAGCACCTGTTTAACCGCCCGCAAGGGCGGTTTTTTTTTGGTCAGAAGATCGCAGCCTGCGGCAGCTCCTACACAAATTCCAATGTAGGAACTGCCGCTGGCTGTGATCTTTTGATCTTGAGCGTCTCGGATATGTCCTACACGATTAACCGATTCGCCTGACTGCGCCTGTTTGCAAACCCACGCAAAGTCCCGAGCCCAAAAAAGGCACAGGGAAATGTGTATGTCCGGCGTCAGCAAACCTATTGTTTTCAGGCTCGAAATCGAAGGTTTTGCGCACGACTTCCAGGTATTCGAATTTCGAGCCAGTGAGGCGCTCAATCAAACCTTCGAGGTTGCACTCGAACTGGTCAGCGAACGCCGCGATATCGATCTTGAATCCCTGCTGCATCGTCCGGCATTTCTGTCTTTCTGCCCGGACGGCTCCGGTATTCACGGCCAGATTTATCGAGTTGCCCAAGGTGACTCCGGCACACGCCTGACCCGCTATCAGATCGTTCTGGTGCCACATCTGGCTTATCTCGCTCATCGTCACAATCAACGAATTTTTCAGCACCAGAGCGTGCCGCAAATCATCGCCCAGGTGTTGGGTGACCATGGCATGCAGCCGGATGCCTGGCGCTTTGGGCTCAGCGGCGATTACCAGCCCCGCCTGTATTGCGTGCAATTCGACGAGACAGACTTGTTCTTCATCCAGCGCTTGTGTGAGGAGGAGGGACTGCACTTCCATTTTCAGCACAGTCGCGATGGGCATTTACTGGTGTTCGGCGACGATCAGAGCGCTTTCCCCTGTCCGGCAGCACCGACGCCTTATACACAAGGCAGCGGCATGGTTGCCGAGGCCGCAGTCATAGACCGCTTCAATGTCCGACTGGAAACCCGCACCACGCACGTCAGTCGCCGTGATTACCACTTCCAGAAGCCCACGGTGCAACTGGAAGCCGAAGCCAAGGAGACGCGCCTTCCAGCGCTTGAGGATTACAGCTTTCCTGGGCAATTCACCCATCGTGATCAGGGTAAACATCTAAGTCAGCGCGCGCTTGAGCGGCATCGCGCCGATTATCGACAGGGACATGGGCGCAGCGATCAAAGCTTGATGCGCAGTGGAAGTTTCGTCGACATGAGCGAACACCCTCGCGCCGACTGCAATGGCTTGTGGCTGCTGACGCGTATCGAACACATCGGCCGACAGCCGCAAGTGCTGGAAGAGTCGGCGTCTGACCCGGGCGCTGACGACGGCTTCACTCAGGGCTATCGCAACCACTTCGTCGCGACGCCTTGGGGCGTCAGTTTTCGTCCCGCGCTCGAACACCGAAAACCGCGAATTAACGGCAACCAGCATGCGGTAGTAACCGGTCCGCCCGGCGAAGAAATTTACTGCGATGCCTACGGCCGAGTGAAAGTCCAGTTGCTGTGGGATCGCGAAGGCCAACTCAATGAGCAATCCAGCTGTTGGCTACGTGTCGCCACTGGCTGGGCTCAGGACCAATACGGCAGCGTGCAGATTCCGCGCGTTGGCATGGAAGTGCTGGTCGGGTTCACCGAGGGCGATCCCGACAAGCCGTTCGTGCTGGGTTGCTTGCCCAACGCGGTGACGCCGGTGCCGCTGGATCTGCCAGCAGAGCAGACCCGTAGTATTTGGCGCAGCCAGAGCACCCCCGGTGGTGGCGGTTACAACGAGTTACGCATCGAGGACAAACAAGGCGCTGAAGAGATCGCCATCCGCGCGCAGCGTGATTTTGTTCAGCTTGTGCTCAATGACCAACGGATCCAGGTCGACCATCAGCGCACCGTCGTCGTTGGCGGGATTGCCAGTCATGAACTGCACAGCGATGAGCACCATCTGACCCACGGCAATCGCCTGACCGAACTGAAACAGGACGATCACCTGTGGGTGCAAGGCGACCGACATATTCGGGTCGCCAGTCAGCGGCTCAGTGCCGGCCAGCAAATCCATCTTGGCGCCGGGCAGCAGGTGGTTATCGATGGCGGCACCCATGTGACGATCAAGGCCGGCGGGCAATGGTTGACGCTGGGTCCTGAAGGCATTTACAGCAGCGTGGCGATTGTTCAGGGCGGCGCGCCTGCCTTGGGAATGGCGGCCGAACCGTTGGTGCCTGGAGCGTTGTCATTGTTGAAGGTGGCGTTTGATCCGGTTCAGCAGCGACATGCCTTGGTTTCCACGCGCGCCTCGCGTTGCCTGATTTGCGAGGCGGCCCGCGCATGAGTGGTTTGACTGCTTTGCCTGACGATTTGCCATGGGCCGAACAGCAGGCCTTTTTGCTGCTGGACGGGGCGACGATCAGTGATCTGCCTACGCGGTTAAAGCAGATTAGCCCTGTTGTCAGCACATTCGCTTTTTATGATCAGCCACCTTTCGCGGCGCTGCGCGATGTATCACCTCTGCTCGTGGCCATCCAGCGGGCGGACGAGCCATTGGCACGGTTCTTCTTGCAACACGCGGAGCAGGAGTGGGGCGTGCTGCTGTTCAGCGCCGCGCCGATGCACAGAGTTGTCGAGCACCTGTGCAAACTGCTGACTGTCGAATTGCCGGCCGGGCAATCAGCGTTAATGCGGTTGGCCGATGCCGCGGTTGTTCATGCGCTGTTTGCCAACGCCGATCAGCGCCTGTTTGGGCCTTTGACCTGTATGTTGACGGCGGACTGCGTCAACGAGGTCTGGCACATTCATCGGCCTCGACAGGCTGAGTGCCCGGTGCTTCCTGTCCCTTATTGCCTGAGCCCCGAACAGAACGCGGCGTTGGATCAGGTTGATCGGCGCCGGGCGTTGATTGATCTGGATGCGCACCTGCTCAAGCACTTTTGCGGATTTCATGTCGGGGCAACCCTGAGTCTGCGCTGGCCAACGCTGCAGCAAATGGAAGACCAAGCCAACGCGCTTGGGCTGAGCAGCCGATCCGAGTTGTTCAACTACGCCAATCTGCTGGCGTTGCTCGGCAGTCGCGATATCGCCCAACACCCGCCAATTCACCACTTGCTCCACACGCCCTCTCTGCAATCACCGGGCGAGCGCATCACGCTGGCCGTTGATCTGGCGCAGCGTTGGGCCAGTCAGAGGGAACGACCATGACCCATCCCGCTATCCTCGACGCTGCCGCCGCCTCGAAAGCTCCCATCGTTGCGCCCGCGGCTTGCCCGCTGCAACAAACCCATGTGCAACTGCTGCCGTTGAGCTACGGCCTGGTGGAAAAAGCGTTCGATCCGAGCAGCGAATTGAAATTGTCGTACACCTTGACCGCGCGCCCGCTGGGCATCCGTCGGCTGCGCGATGGCTGGCTGTACATCATCGACAGCCTCAGCGGCGAGCTTTACGAGTATCAGGTGCTCGACGGCACCGTCACTGCATTGTTACACCAGGGCAAAACGGTCAGCGAGGATCAGCGCGGGGCCATCGAAGAGCGTCCGGCGCTGATCTTCTCCCGCAACAGCACGCTGCACGTGACCTTCGCCGAGGTGCAGTGGACGGCGGGCAAATGCGCTCAGGTGCTCGACAGTCGCGAAGACCGTGAGCATTTCATGCAAGCGGTCGATCTGGCCGCCGTGAATTGTCTGGTCGGTGGCGAACATTTGCTGACTGTCGCTCAGGCCAAACAGTGGCTAGCAGAGGTAGTGACCGGTGTTGAGCCTGTTGCTGAAGAGGGTGCAACCCGGATACCGGCCGTGCAGGTCAGCGACGCCCCCGAGCACGAACGTGAACCTTATCTTTGGGAACAGCCCCGGCGGTTCCGCGAGGCGCATATCGGCGAATTTCTTGGTCGAGTGCGCGGACCTTATCAGGACGACACGCTTTTTCTGCTGGTCAATGATGATCTGGGCGTGATGCGCGATCTGGCCGAGTATCAGGACACCGTGGTCGGTTGGGTCGAAGCGTGGAGCAACACGCCCGACAACGAACGTGATTATCTGCTGGCCAGTTATATCGAATCACTGAGCCAACTGAGCACTGCCGATTTCGACGCACTGGCCAAGGCCAGTGAGCAGCCGCAGGCCAAGGCCCTGTTTGCCGATATTGAGCAGTTGCCGGAACCAGATCGGGAGAACACGCGCAAGGCCTTGCTCGATTACTTGAACAAGGGCGGGGATGTCCAACCCGATGCACCGGCGCCACCAGACTTGCAAAAGCTGCGTGCCAAGGGGCCTGACGACGAAATGCAGACAAACCGCTCTGCGCCCACGGCCGAAGTGGATCGGCGTTTTTACACGCGCCAGTACTTTGAAATGGTCGCTCCTGAGGACTTTGTTGAGCAGCATCTGGCGACTCTGATCAGGCTCGGCAAGGATCAGGATCGTCGCATGCGCGATGTACTCGACGGCCCGATACTCAGCGGCAAACGCGGGGTCAACGACCTGATCGACCGTCCGGCGATGGACGAAAGACTGAACCTGCTGCGCGACGACCTCGGCCGCTGGAACCGCTTGCTCGAGCGTATCACTGCCGACCGCACGCAACTGTTGGTCGCCGGCCGCTTTCATCGCGCAGCCTGGTACTACGACGCGCAAGTGGCGGCCCAACTCCATCAAGCCCTGAGCGCCGAATACGCCTGCCTCAAGGATCTCTGCCGCAGCGACGAAGCAAGCGAACAAATGCTCAGCTATCTGGAGGAACACCCGGAACTGACCCGAACCGTCTTCTACACCTTGCCGCTGCGCCTGCAAGCGGAGCAGAGCGGACAATACTCAACGCTGTTCAATGCGCTCATGGCCTCGTTCAACAACTTGCCGGACTGGCTGGCCAAACTGAAAAAGATCGAACAACCGCAACTGCCGGCCCCCGAGGACATGCCCGAGCACACCCGCACCGTCGCGGCTGCCGTGCAGGACACTTACAGCCCGGCACTGAACCTGGGCCTGAACCGTGTGCTCGAAGGCTTCGACCTGTCGGGCGAGAAAATCCCCGACCTCGATGAACTCTTCCAGCGCCTGCCCAAAGCGCTGCGCCTGCGCCTCTTCGACGCGGCAAAAACCAGCGGCGTGACCTTCACCGTCGCCAGCCCCGCGGAACAATCCGCACTGCAAACAGCGATCAAGGAATTGCTGCGTGAGCGCGACTACCTGAAAACCCTCAACCGCGAACGCAACCAGATCACCCACAACAAGAATCACCAAGGTCATAAAACGCCGAGGGCGGTGCAGTTGCAGGAAGAGATCGTGCGGGTACGGGCGCAATTGACGCAGATCGAAGGACGATTGGCGGCGGCATTGAGCCCGATTGCGGAGGTGCCGGATAGCTCAGCCAGATTGTACGGCGCGACGCCTGCGCGAGCGGGAGTGACGGTGCAGTTTCCGCCGGCGCAGCAGGGGGAGTTGAGGAGTTTGTTGGGGAATATTCGGATGGGAGTGAGTGGGGTGTCGGCTGGGAGTTTGGTGAAGACGGAGGGGATGGGGTTGGTGGTGGTTTTGGTGCAGGTGGTGAATTTGGTGGGGGCGTACCGTGAGGTGCGCAGGCAGGTCAGCAACGAGAGGACGTGGAAGCCATTCATGAATGCGGTCGTTGCAACGGGCGCAGCGGGGTTTAGTGCTGCTCAAAGCCTTGCGGATACAGCGATGAAGGCTCGTAGTACAGCGCTAATAACTGCGCTTCAACCTCAAGCCTTACAGCACGTGCATGTACAGATGGGGAAATTGCATACTGGATTAGGCATGTTTACCTATGGCCTTGGCCTAGTGTCATCTGCGATCAATCTTAAAAAGCAAATTGAGAATTGGCAGCAGTCGATTCGGAGCGGTAATCAATCGGCTCAAGGTGCCGCAGCTTTGGCAGCTTTGGGGACCGGAGGAATGACGACAGTCAATGCATATGGTCTGGGACAGACTTTATATGCCAGTTACACGGTAATTTCCGCACCAAACAGTACCGCACGCACAGTCGCTTGGGCTGCCGCTGGTACGCGTCTTTCTACAGTGTTCTTCCGGTTCAATCTGGCCGGTGCTTTGTTTACCGTACTTGAATTAAGCGGCTCTTGGCTGTTCAACCGCTACAACCTCAGCGCTCATGACAAGTGGCTGAAACTCACACCTTGGAGTCGGGATACCGAGACGCGTGGTGACCACTCCCTGGATGACTATCAAAGTTATCTAGCCTTTCTGATACACGCGCCATATGCGCAGCTTGGTTCGAACCTATACGATTCTTGGCTGAAAAATCTGCTGCTGAAGGCAAAACCCAGCGATATTCATTTGGTACTGCCAAGACTGACGCTTAATGATCTTCTCCCTCCCTTGGGTGGCACACCGACTCATCGTCTAGGTATCGGCGCACACCGTATTTCCATGCCCCTTCACAGTCGAGGAACCCCGCAAGAGCAGCGGGACGTTATCAGCGACGAAGTTTTAAGCAGCCTGCGCATCGTTAAATCCAGTTCTGAGGGACTTGTGCTTTGTCTTCAGTATCCAGTGAACCCCAGTTCTGAGTTCACTCCCGCGAAAGAAACGCTGGAATTGGCTGTTTGCATTCAGGCATTGAATGAAAAAGGTGAGTGGACATCGCGAACCCGTGTAATTCATCTAGATCCTCGTGGAGAGGGGCATTTTTCGATAGTTGATCCACAACTGGCTAAAGGGAAGCCTCCAATTCTGCTGGTCGAAAGCCAGTTTCTTGAGGGAGCTAACCATGCTGAATAGTCACGATAAGCCGATAGGAGCGCCGAGATATGGGCTGCTCAAAAAAGCTGGAGATATCGAGCTGTTTCCAAGTGGAAACATGACTTATCTCGCGCCTCTGCCATTACCAACACCAACGCCACCCTATGGGCCACATATCGGTGAACTGAATGACATCTACATGGATTTTGGCTTAGGTTCACCGCAGATATTTTCATGGCAGATGACATTGGGTGGACCATTCAGCGTCGCGTTCTCAATCGCTTTTCTCATTCCATTATTAGGAGGCATCCTTGGGGTGGTGTTTGGGGATGGCTGGTATACCAGTTGGGTCTACGTAGAAGAGATTTTCGAAGAGTCTAAAATGCTCGGCTTAAAAACCTATTTACTCATGCTCCTTATCAGTCTTGGTGTCTGGCACCACGTCCACAAAAAACGCGCCTCAATCATCCCAACCCGCTTCAACCGCCAACGCCGAGAAGTCTGCTTCATGCCCGCAGGCGAAACCGAACCTGTCTTCGTTCCATGGGAGTCCCTCAGCGCCTGGATCATCGAAGCCCAAGGTGCAACCCAATACGGCATCCACCGCCAATACGGCATGGGCATCGGTTTCTACCAAGGCGAAACCCTCACCAGCCTCGAATTCCAATGCGCCGGTTTGCCTCTCGCCATCAGCCACTGGGAAGCGATCCGCGGCTACATGGAATACGAAGTCAACGACCTCAAATCGATTCAAGACTTGCAAGACCTGCAAGGTCCCGACGACCCGCCTCACGAAGGTCTGCACACTTTTCGCAACGCCCGCGCCCGCATGCATCAGCAGATTCGCGACGGCTCTCGCACGCGGCTGTCCGGGTTCTTCTGGTACCTGTATCACGTCATGACGTTGTGGACGATTCCCAACCACCTCGTCGAATGGGAAGTGCGCCGCTTCGAAAGGATCGGCAAGCAAACGCTGCCGGATGTCATGCGCGAGTGGTCGGAGCCGCTGCCGAAAGAGCAGTGGGCCAAACCGAGTGCAGAGTTGTTGCGCTTGAGCGAACTGGTGCGCCAGATGCAAAAGCGCCAACCGCATTGGCCAATTACCGAGATTTTTGCTGAGGTACAGCGCATTGGTCCAACCGGCAAGTGTCGTGCATGAGTTGCTTTTCAAATGTCACTCACCAAGCCGTCATAGGCGAGCAACTCAGCCAAACCCTGAGCACCGAATACGCCTGCCTCAAGGATCTCTGCCGCAGCGACGAAGCAAGCGAACAAATGCTCAGCTATCTGGAGGAACACCCGGAACTGACCCGAACCGTCTTCTACACCTTGCCGCTGCGCCTGCAAGCGGAGCAGAGCGGACAGTACTCAACGCTGTTCAATGCGCTCATGGCCACGTTCAACAACCTGCCGGACTGGCTGGCCATACTGAAGAAAGTCGAACAACCGCAACTGCCGGCCCTCGAAGACATGCCCGAGCACACCCGCACCGTCGCGGCTGCCGTGCAGGACACTTACAGCCCGGCACTGAACCTGGGCCTGAACCGTGTGCTGGAAGGCTTCGACCTGTCGAGCGAGAAAATCCCCGACCTCGATGAACTCTTCCAGCGCCTGCCCAAAGCACTGCGCCTGCGCCTCTTCGACGCGGCAAAAACCAGCGGCGTGACCTTCACCGTCGCCAGCCCCGCGGAACAATCCGCGCTGCAAACAGCGATCAAGGAATTGCTGCGTGAGCGCGACTACCTGACAACCCTCAACCGCGAACGCAACCAGATCACCCACAACAAGAATCACCAAGGCCATAAAACGCCGAGTGCGGTGCAGTTGCAGGAAGAGATCGTGCGGGTACGGGCGCAATTGACGCAGATCGAAGGACGATTGGCGGCGGCATTGAGCCCGATTGCGGAAGTGCCGGATAGCTCAGCCAGATTGTACGGCGCGACGCCTGCGCGAGCGGGAGTGACGGTGCTGTTTCCGCCGGCGCAGCAGGGGGAGTTGAGGAGTTTGTTGGGGAATATTCGGATGGGAGTGAGTGGGGTGTCGGCGGGGAGTTTGGTGAAGACGGAGGGGATGGGGTTGGTGGTGGTTTTGGTGCAGGTGGTGAATTTGGTTGGCGTCTTTAAGGAAACGTTTAGGCAGTCAAAAAACAAACGAACTATCGGGCCGATTTTGTCTGCGGCAGCTACGACTGGAGCTGCTGTATTCACTGCGGCGCAAAGCCTCGCTGATATGGCTTTGAGAGCTCGAAGCGCTGCGCTTGTTACTGCGCTTCAACCTCATGCCATGCAGCATTTATATGTGCAGATGGGCAAGTTGCATGTTGGATTGGGTGCTTTCACCTATGGTTTCGGATTGGTGTCATCAGCAATGAGCCTTAACAACCAGTACAAAAATTGGCAGGAGGCGGTTCGCAGTGGAAAGCAATCGGCTCAAGGTGCCGCCGCGCTTGCCGCGCTTGCCGCATTAGGCGCTGGCGGCATGGTAACGGTTAACGCTTACGGACTGAGTCATATCGTTCACGCCACTTTTACTGTATTGAAAGCTCCGAACAAGGCCGCACGAACTGCCGCTTGGGCCGCCGCCGGTACACGCCTTTCAACCGTATTTTTTCGCTTCAATCTTGCGGGTGCGCTGTTCACCATTTTGGAGCTTAGTGGTACTTGGCTTTACAACCGCTACAACCTCAGCGCTCACGATAAATGGCTGAAAATCACTCCTTGGAGCAGAGATGACAAGATGCGCGGCGATCATTCACTGTATGACTATCAAAGCTATCTGGCCTTTCTGATCCACGCTCCTTACGCACAACTTGGGATTAACCCGTACGATTCCTGGCTGAGAAACCTGTTGTTTAAAGCCAAACCCAGCGATATCCATCTGGTGCTTCCAAGACTGACATTGATTGATCTACTGCCTCCTTTCGGAGGTAAATCGAAATATCGACTGGGCATCGGCGCGCACCGTATTTCCATTCCCTTACACATTCAGGCAACGCCACGAGAACGCAAAGACGTGATCAGTGATGAGGTCTTAAGAAGCCTCCGTATTGTCGAGTCTACCCCGGAAAAATTGGTGCTCTGCCTTCAATACCCGATCGATCCCAACTCTGAATTCACGCCTGCGAAAGAAACGTTGGAACTGGCGGTCTGCATTCAACACTTGAACGACAAAGGCGAGTGGGTTTCGCGAACTCGCGTGATCCATTTGGATCCGAGGGGTGATGGTCATTTTGCAGTGGTTACTCCTCAGTCGAGCAAAGAAAATCCACCAGTTTTGCTCGTTGAAACTCAGTTCCTGGAGTTAGCCGATCATGGGGAATAAACCAATAGTTACTTCGCAGATTAATCGGCATCGAAAAGCAGGAGATATGGAGCCGTTTCCAAGCGGAAAGATTACCTATCTAGCACCGTTGCCTCTTCCCACGCTGATGCCACCCTACGGCCCGCATATCGGGGAGTTGAATGATGAATACATGGACTTCGGTTTGGGATCGCCGCAAATATTTTCGTGGCAGGTGATTTTAGGGGGGGCACTCACCATGACCTTCATGTGGTCTGTCTTACTACCTATATTCAGTTTTTGTTTCGGTCTCGTTTTGGGGTACGACTGGCTGTATTCATGGGAGTTTGCGGAGCAATTATTTTTTCCGTCATCAAAACTAGGATTGTTGACCGCATTTGCAATGCTATCCATAGGACTCGCCGTCTGGCACCACAACCACAAAAAACGTGCCTCAATCATCCCAACCCGCTTCAACCGTCAACGCCGCGAAGTCTGCTTCATGCCCGAAGGTGAAACCGAACCGGTCTTCGTCCCATGGGAATCTCTCTCCGCCTGGATCATCGAAGCCCAAGGCGCCACCCAATACGGCATTCACCGCCAATACGGCATGGGCATCGGCTTCTACCACGGTGAAACCCTCACCAGCCTCGAATTCCAATGCGCCGGCCTGCCCCTCGCCATCAGCCACTGGGAAGCGATTCGCGGCTACATGGAATACGAGGTTAACGACCTCAAATCGATTCAAGACTTGCAAGACCTACAAGGCCCCGACGACCCACCCCACGAAGGCCTGCACACTTTTCGCAATGCCCGTGCGCGCATGCATCAGCAAATTCGCGACGGTTCACGCACGTGGCTGTCAGGGTTTTTCTGGTACCTGTATCACGTCATGACGTTGTGGACGATTCCCAACCACCTCGTGGAATGGGAAGTGCGCCGCCTCGAAAGGATCGGCAAGCAAACGCTGCCCGATGTCATGCGCGAATGGTCGGAGCCGCTGCCGAAAGAGCAATGGGCCAAACCGAGTGCAGAATTGTTGCGCTTGAGCGAACTGGTGCGCCAGATGCAAAAGCGCCAACCGCATCGACCGAATACCGAGATTTTTGCTGAGGTACAGCGCACGGCACCAACCGGTAAGCGTCGCGCATGAACTGGCTTTCAAATGACACGCTGCCGCTTGAACAGTCTCGAAAAGCAGGTGATATCGAGCCGTTTCCGAGCGGTAAAATCACTCATCTCGCACCGCTGCCCCTACCAACTCAGATGCCACCATACGGCCCACATATATGCGAACTGAATGATGGTTACATGGACTTTGGTCTCGGATCACCGCAGGTATTTTCTTGGCAGGTAATTTTGGGCGGGTCATTCACTGGCACTTTCATGGTCATAGTTTTATTCCCTTTAATTACTGGGTTTTTGGGTATTATTTTTGGCTACGGGCAAGAGGCAATCTGGGAGTCAGTAATTGGTATGGTTGAAGTGGGTTATGAAAACGAGTTAATTGCCGGCCCTTTAATCTTGCTCATAGGCCTAGCCGTCTGGCACCACAACCACAAAAAACGCGCCTCAATCATCCCAACTCGCTTCAACCGCCAACGCCGAGAAGTCTGCTTCATGCCCGCAGGCGAAACCGAACCTGTCTTCGTCCCATGGGAATCTCTTTCCGCCTGGATAATCGAAGCCCAAGGCGCAACCCAATACGGCATCCACTGCCAATACGGCATGGGCATCGGCTTCTACCACGGTGAAACCCTCACCAGCCTCGAATTCCAATGCGCCGGCCTGCCCCTCGCCATCAGCCACTGGGAAGCGATTCGCGGCTACATGGAATACGAGGTTAACGACCTCGAATCGATTCAAGACTTGCAAGACCTGCAAGGCCCAGACGACCCGCCTCACGAAGGTCTGCACACTTTTCGCAACGCCCGCGCCCGCATGCACCAGCAGATCCGCGACGGCTCTCGCACGCGGCTGTCAGGGTTTTTCTGGTACCTGTATCACGTCATGACGTTGTGGACGATTCCCAACCACCTCGTCGAATGGGAAATGCGCCGCCTCGAAAGGATCGGCAAACAAACCCTGCCCGATGTCATGCGCGAATGGTCGGAGCCAATACCAGAAGAGCAGTGGGCCAAACCGAGTGCAGAGTTGTTGCACTTGAGTGAGTTGGTACGCCAGATGCAAAAGCGCCAGCCGCATCGACCGATTACCGAGATTTTTGCTGAGGTACAGCGCACGGCACCAACCGGTAAGCGTCGCGCATGAACGCGCCGGCCTTGAGCGATATCAAGCCTGATGCCGAGCTGACCTTCATCGATGGCAGCGCCTCGTTCAGCACCCATGGCGTCGACTTCCAGATCAGCCCGACCGGCAAACTGGGCACTGGTTATTCGGGGCAACTGTCGAATGACAACAATGATCATGCGATGACGGTGAGCTTCAGTCTGGGTTTCTGATCAGGGTTGAAGCACCTGTTTAACCGCCCGCAAGGGCGGTTTTTATTGGTCTGCTACAAGGGTCAGGTCGTACCCCTGTGGCGAGGGGATTTATCCCCGCTGGGTTGCGAAGCAGCCCCAAAACCATTCACCTCGGTGTGTCAGAAAAATTTGGTGTCTGGATTTGGGCCTGCAGCGCAGGCCAGCGGGGATAAATCCCCTCGCCACAGGGGCCTTCACAGACACCGCAAAATCTGCGGCCCCGCGCTCTGCTAGAATCCGCCCCATTCACTGCCAGAGATTCCCACATGAGCGAGCCGATTCGTCTGACCCAATACAGCCACGGTGCCGGTTGCGGCTGCAAGATTTCCCCGCAGGTGCTGGAGGTGATTCTCGCCGGCAGCGGTGCGCAGAACCTTGATCCGAAACTGTGGGTCGGCAATGCCTCGCGTGATGACGCGGCGGTGTACGAGATCGATGCCGAGCGCGGTGTGGTCTCGACCACCGACTTTTTCATGCCGATCGTCGACGACCCGTTCGATTTCGGCCGCATTGCCGCGACCAACGCCATCAGCGACATCTACGCGATGGGCGGCGATCCGTTGATGGCGATTGCGATCCTCGGCTGGCCGGTCAATGTGCTGGCGCCGGAAGTGGCGCGCGAAGTGATTCGTGGCGGCCGCGCGGTGTGCGACGCGGCGGGGATTCCGTTGGCGGGCGGGCATTCGATTGATGCGCCGGAGCCGATCTTCGGCCTCGCCGTCACCGGTCTGGTGGAGAAACGCCACATGAAGCGCAACGACACTGCCACCGCCGGTTGCCTGTTGTACCTGACCAAACCGCTGGGCATCGGCATCCTCACCACCGCCGAGAAGAAGGGCAAATTGCGCGCCGCTGACGTCGGCGTGGCTCGCGACTGGATGTGCACATTGAACAAACCCGGCAGCCGCTTCGGCAAACTCGCCGGCGTCACTGCAATGACCGACGTCACCGGTTTCGGCCTGCTCGGCCATCTGGTGGAAATGGCTGACGGCAGCCAGCTCACGGCGCGCATCGCCTACGACAAGGTGCCGCGTCTGGACAGCGTCGAGTACTACCTCGATCAGGGCTGCGTACCCGGTGGCACGTTGCGCAATTTCGACAGCTATTCGAGCAAGGTTGGCCGCGTGCAGGAGCTGCACAAACGCGTACTGTGCGATCCGCAAACCAGCGGCGGTCTGCTGATTGCCGTGACGCCTGAAGGCAATGACGAGTTCCTCGCCGTCGCCGCCGAACTGGGTCTGAACCTGGCGCCGATCGGCGAACTGGTTGGGCGACAGACGAACGCAGTCGAGGTGATTTGATGCTCCGCGACTGCACCGACTATCACGATATTTTCCTCAACGACCGGCCGCTGATGGATGCCCGCGCGCCGGTCGAGTTTCACAAAGGCGCGTTTCCCGGCGTAATCAACTTGCCGCTGATGAACGACCTCGAACGGCAGAAGATCGGCACCTGCTACAAGCAACACGGCCAGCAGGCGGCCATCGAGTTGGGCCATCAATTGGTGTCCGGTGCGGTGAAGGCCGAGCGCATTCAGGCCTGGGCCGATTTCGCCCGGGCCCATCCTGAAGGGTATATCTATTGTTTTCGCGGTGGCCTGCGTTCGCAGATCACTCAGCAGTGGCTGCATGATGAGGCGGGTATCGACTATCCGCGCGTCGGCGGTGGTTACAAGGCGATGCGCAACTTCCTCATCGACACCACTGAGCAAGCTATCGAGCAATGTGATTTCGTCCTGCTCGGCGGCATGACCGGCACCGGCAAAACCGAAGTGTTGCTGCAGTTGCGCAATGGTCTCGATCTGGAGGGCCACGCCAATCATCGCGGTTCGAGTTTCGGCAAACGCGCCACCGGGCAGCCATCGAACATCGATTTTGAAAACCGTCTGGCCATCGACATCCTCAAGAAGCGTGCTGCCGGGATCGAGCAGTTCGTGCTCGAGGATGAGAGCCGGGTGGTCGGCAGTTGTGCTTTGCCGCTGCCGCTGTATCAGGGCATGCAGCAGTACCCGATGGTCTGGCTGGAAGACAGTTTTGAAGATCGTGTCGAACGGATCCTGCGCGATTACGTGGTGGATCTGTCGGCGGAATTTGTGGCGGTGCACGGGGAGGAGGGGTTTACCTTGTTCTCGGAGCGGCTGCTGGAAAGCCTGAACAATGTGCAGAAGCGTCTCGGTGGCGAGCGGCATCGACGCTTGCTGGTGTTGATGGAGGAGGCGCTGATCGAGCAGGGGCGGAGCGGGTCGGTGGATCTGCATCGCGCCTGGATCGAGGGGATGCTGCGCGAGTATTACGACCCGATGTATGTGTTTCAGCGCGAGAAGAAGGGCGGGCGGATCGAGTTTGCCGGTGAGAGTGGGGCGGTGATTGAGTATTTGCGGGGGCGGGTGAGTCAGAAAGGATGAGGTTGTAGCAGCTGGCCCCTTCGCGAGCAAGCTCTGCTCCTACAAGGTTTACGCAAATCCTGTAGGAGCAAAGCTTGCTCGCGAAAGGGCCAGATCAGGCACCACAAAACTCAGGTCGGACAAGTTTCCTTGCCATGATCCAGCCCCTGCTTGTAGCTGTGGCTCTGCAAACTGGCCTTGCCGTTGTGCCAGGTCAACGTCAGCACATACAACGAATCGAAATCATCGCCCGACCAGTCATCGGTAATGCTTTGCTTACCGCCCACCGCGTTGCCCGCGACTTTATTGATCAGTTCCGGCAAATAACCGTGTGACCAAGCCGTGTAGATGGTCGAGTTGTGATACTTGTCGGCCGTCAGTTCGCGGGCCAGATCGCTGGTGTCATTGGCGGAAAACTCGATGTTCACCGGCAGACCGAGCTTGATCGCCGCCGGGCTGATGGTCATCAGCGGGCGAATGTAGCTGTAAGAGTTGTCCAGCTCGCCTTCTTCGACATTGCGCGTCGGATTGGCGGCGAATACGTAATCGGCCTTGCCGAATTTTTCCGGGAGCAGGGTCGACAGATCGATGGCGCGGTTCAGGCCCTGACAATTGAGCTGGCCGAGACCACCCTCGGGTTTTTCCGCGTGGCGCAGGAACACCAGGGTCTGCGTACCGTCCGCCGGTTGCGCGCGACTTTCACTGGATTCAAGCGACAGGAACAGCGCACTGACCGCCATCAACGACGGCAGGATCATGTACGCGCGATGTTTGAAATGTTTGGCGAAACGCATAAGGTTCGTCATCAAATAAAAGGTTCTTCAGCATGTCCGGTTAAGGCTGACAAACCCTTACACCGCGGGCTTCCAGCGCCGGGTGTGTTCCCTGTCGTAGTGCGCTTCCATTGCGAAAGGCTTAGCTCAGAGTCCTCTGAACCCGATTTGGTTCGATTTTCTCGAGTGCGCAGCACTCTAACGGCAACCACGAATGGCTAGGTGGAAGGTTAACGACAGAATGTTACGGTTGATGCAGGAGCTGCCGCAGGCTGCGATCTTTTGATCCTGTTTAAAGGCTCAAGATCAAAAGATCGCAGCCTGCGGCAGCTCCTACATTATGATCAGGCTTTCATTTGTGACTGGATGCTTCCCATGACCGATCTGTCCGCGTTCCCGATCACCCAGAAATGGCCGGCGCAGTACCCTGACTGGATTCAGCTCTATTCCCTGCCGACCCCCAACGGCGTCAAGGTCTCGATCATGCTCGAAGAGATCGGCCTGCCTTACGAGCCGCACCGCGTGGGTTTCGACACGCAGGATCAAATGTCCCCCGAGTTCCTGTCGCTGAGCCCGAACAACAAGATCCCGGCGATCCTCGACCCTCACGGCCCGCAAGGCGAGCCACTGCCATTGTTCGAATCCGGCGCGATCCTGATCTACCTCGCCGACAAAAGTGGCCAGTTGTTGGCTCAGGAAGGCGCGTTGCGCTACGAGACCATTCAGTGGCTGATGTTCCAGATGGGCGGTATCGGGCCGATGTTCGGTCAGCTTGGTTTCTTCAACAAATTCGCCGGCAAGGATTACGAAGACAAGCGACCGCGCGATCGTTATGTCGAGGAAAGCAAGCGTTTGCTCAACGTGCTCAACGGCCGGCTCGAAGGCCGCGACTGGATCATGGGCGAGCGCTACACCATCGCCGACATCGCCACGTTCCCGTGGGTGCGTAACTTGATCGGGTTTTATGAAGCCGGAGATTTGGTGGGCATTCAGAACTTCCCGAACGTCACGCGCGTGCTGGAAAAATTCCTCGCCCGCCCAGCCGTCGTCCGCGGCCTGACCATCCCTTCCTGACACCCCTATCCCCTGTAGGAGCTGCCGAAGGCTGCGATCTTTTGATGTTGATTGTTAAATGCAAGATCAAAAGATCGTCCGATCGCGGCCCGAGCCTTCGGCAGCTCCTACAGGGGATCCGGGATTATTGCGTACCCGGTAACGCTCTCTTGATTGATCCAGGTTTGTACCTCACCCCCCGCAAGGCATAAGCTTCGCCCCCTACGACTTTCGTCTCATCTGCCGTTTTTTCAGGAAAGGCCCCATGTCCAGTCAGTTCCCCGAAGCACGTCCCCGCCGTCTGCGCCGCAATGCGAGCCTGCGCAGTCTGTTCCAGGAAACCGAATTCAGCCTGAACGACCTGGTGTTGCCGATCTTCGTCGAGGAAGAAATCGACGACTTCGTGCCGATCAAAAGCATGCCCGGCGTGATGCGCATTCCCGAGCGCAAACTGGCCAGCGAGATCGAGCGCTATGCGCGCGCGGGCATCAAATCGGTGATGACCTTTGGTGTGTCGCATCATCTGGACGGCAACGGCAGCGACACCTGGCGTGAAGACGGTCTGGTTTCGCGCATGTCGCGCATCGCCAAAGACGCTGTGCCGGACATGATCGTGATGTCCGACACTTGCTTCTGCGAATACACCGATCACGGCCACTGCGGCGTGATGCACAACCATGAAGTCGACAACGACCAGACCCTGATCAACCTCGGCAAGCAAGCCGTGGCCGCGGCCAGCGCTGGCGCTGATGTGATCGCGCCATCGGCGGCGATGGACGGTCAGGTGCGGGCGATTCGTCAAGCGCTGGACGCGGCCGGTTTCACCCAGATTCCGATCATGGCCTATTCGACCAAGTTTGCTTCGGCGCTGTACGGCCCGTTCCGCGAGGCCGGTGGCAGCGCGCTGAAGGGCGATCGCAAAAGCTATCAGATGAACCCGATGAACCGCCGCGAAGCACTGCGTGAATCGCTGCTCGATGAGCAAGAAGGTGCCGACGCACTGATGGTCAAACCGGCCGGTGCGTACCTGGACATCATCCGCGACATCCGCGAAGCCTCGAACTTGCCGTTGTCGGCGTATCAGGTGAGCGGCGAGTACGCGATGATCAAGTTCGGCGCGCAGGCGGGTGCGATTGATGAGGATCGTGTGGTGCGCGAAAGCCTGGGCGCGATCAAGCGTGCCGGTGCGGATCTGATCTTCACCTACTTCGCGATGGATCTGGCCCTGGCCGGGATCTAAGCAACAGCGCAAATCAAAACTGTGGGAGCGGGCTTGCTCGCGAAGGCGTCGTGTCAGTCAGCACATCGAGTGCTGATACAGCGCTTTCGCGAGCAAGCCCGCTCCCACATTTGATTTGTGCTGTGTCAGGGGCAGTTGAAGTAGGGCCGGATGTCGTGATCGCGGAAGTAACGTTCAATCACTTTCGGATCCGCGCTGTTATCGGCAATCGCCACATAGGTATCCGGGCGCAGCAGGTAAAAGCCGTTGCGCCCCAATCCCGCCGTTTCAAACGCCGGGCGCCAGTCGAACACATGCAGCGGCAGATGATGTTCATTGCACCAGGCGATCATCTCGTCGCTGGTGTCGCCGTACACGTGCACCTGCCAGCACGGCTGGCGCAACGGTTCGTAATTATCCCCCTCACCATCATGCGCCCACGGCAAGCGATCGCCGCCGTGCACGTGGCCGGCCACGCCCTGGCTCAGCGGCATGCCGCGATAGTTGAGAGTGACTTGTGAAACCGTGCGAAAGAGGAATTCGCGACTGGCCTCGAATGAGGCCATTTTCGGAATTACAAACGGTGCCAGCCGCGTGCGCAGCAGGTCGGCGAGACGTCCTTCGGCGGTGACGAAGCTGAAAACTTTATCGGTCGTCGACACCAGTTTGCGGGCGAAGGCGATGCGTTCGGTTTCGTAAGTGTCGAGCAACTCCTGCGTGGCCGCGCCGCTGAGCACTGCCGCCAGTTTCCACGCCAGATTGATCGCATCGCCGATGCCGGTGTTCATGCCTTGCCCGCCAGCGGGGCTGTGCACGTGCGCGGCATCGCCGAGCAGAAACGCCCGACCACCACGAAAGTGCTCGGCGACGCGGTGATGCACGCGATACGTGGAGAACCAATGGACATCTTCAACATTGACGTTCAGGTGTTCGATGGCGCGGCTGCTGACGTCGGAAAACTCCAGCGTCTCCGCCCGCTGCGCCCGCTCATCACGTACGGTGCCGATCAACCGCGCGCGGCCTTCGCCGGCCAGAGGGAATACTGCGAGAAAATCTGCCTCGTCGAGATCGATATGCAACTCGCCATTCATCGCCGGGCCGCTGGCCTGGACATCCGCGACGTAGAAAATCTGCTGATAGGTGCCGCCGGGGAAACCGGCGTCGAGGGCTTTGCGCACCACCGAACGGGCGCCATCGCAGCCGGCCAGATAACACGCCTGACAGATCTCCTGCTCGCCATCGGGCAGGCGTAAATGCGCAGTGAGACCATCGCCGTTCTCAGTGAAACTCTCCAGCGTGGTGTTGCGCTCGACGGTGACGCCGTAGTCTTCGAGGCGTTCGATCAGCAATTTTTCGTGTTGATCCTGCGGGAAGATTTCGACAAATGCGTAGGGCGTCAGGCCCTCGCCGATACGGTTCAGCGGCAGCTTGGCGACGGGTTTGCCACTGACCCAGAAATTCGCCGCCGCGACTCGATGGCCGTTGCGCACGATGGTGTCGGAGAGATCCAGTTGCCGGTACAACTCAAGTGTTCGCGCCTGCACTGCCAGCGCCCGCGATGTGGTGCCGGGGGCCGAGGTTTTGTCGATGATGCGCACGCGTACGCCGAGTTTGCTCAGCCACAGGGCCAGCACCAGACCGGTGGGGCCGGCGCCGGTGATCAATACGTCGCTGCGGTGCATGGGCCTGTCCTCCATTTGCTGTGGAACAAGTATGGATCAGCTATAGAGGGTAGCCAGTTCCGGCCCCTTCGCGAGCAGGCTCGCTCCCACAGGGGAACGCATTCCAATGTGGGAGCGAGCCTGCTCGCGAAGAGGCCAAATCAATCACCATAGAAACAAAAAAAGCCCCGCAACCATGAAGCTGCAGGGCCTTTTTACGAGGGGCTGACGCTTAGAAATCAATCGTCCCCGACAACTTCGCCACCCGCGGTTCACCCTGCGTCAGGTAACCGCCCTGAGCCGATTCCCAGTACTTCTTGTTCGCCAGGTTCTCCACGCCCAGACGCAACGTCACGTCCTTCTCCGACACCTTGAACGCATACCGCGCGCCCGCATCGAAACGGTTCCACGTCGGCAGGCTCAGGTTGTTCGCCGCATCCGCATACTGCCCACCGGTACGCAGCATCCGCGCATTCAGCGCAACACCTTGCAGACCCGGCACATCCCAATCTGCACCCGCGTTGAACTGGAACGTCGGCACGCCAATCGCCCGGTTGCCGTCGTTGGCGCCGTTCTGGGTGTTTTTCAGTTCGGTGTCCATCAAGGTCAGGCCGCTGATCAAACGCAGACCGCTGATCGGCTCGCCGAAGACGTTCATTTCCACGCCTTTGTTCACCTGCTCACCCTCACGCACGTAGGTGCAAGTGGTCGCACTGTCGATCTCGCAGTAACCGTCGCTCGGTTGCTCGATACGATAAACACCCAGGCTCGCGCCGTAGGTGCCCATGTCGACTTTCACCCCAGCCTCGGTCTGCTTGGAGCGAGCCGGTGCGTAAACCTCGTTGCCGTTGGTTACGCGGAAGCCGCCGCTGCTGGTTGGCGACGTCGGGCCCTGCGCCAGACCTTCGATGTGGTTAGCGTAGAACGACACGTGATCCCACGGTTTGAACACGATGCCATAGACCGGCGTGGTGATCGATTCGTCGTAGCTCGATTTGCGGCTGCCGCTGCCGTAACTGGCGTAGTTGTAGCCTTGCACCACCAGTTGCTGACGACGTAAGCCGGCGGTAACCAGCAGACGATCATCGAAGAAACCGAGGGTGTCGGACAGCGCGATACTGCGGTTGAAGGTCTTGCCGGTGATGCCCGGATCGCTGTTGTCGCCACCGGAGAAGTTACCGACCGGCGATGGCGTTTGCACCGGGTGATAGATGTTGTTGGCGTATTTGGTCAGGTCGAAGTCATAAGCGCTGCGCTGTTCTGCCCAAATGCCGGTCAGGCCGAAGTTGAGCTTGTGGCTGACCGCGCCAGTGTCGAATTTGCCGTTGAGGCCGGCCATGACGCTGGTGTTGTCTTCGTCGTGGGGGATGAACGAACCGGTGGTGAACGAAGCACCGTTGTTGCCGACCAGCGTGGTCGAGTTGTAGCGCCCGACTTCGCGGGTGTGCTTGGCGCCGCCGGCAGCGTAGGCAGTCCAGTTATCGTTCAGATCGTATTCGGCGCGGAGCATGCCGAAGGTGTCTTCGATGTCGGTGTAGCCCCACTTCGGCGCGTAGTTGGTGTCGGCCGATGGCGCATCCGGAATGTGTGTGGCTGTGCCGAGGTTGACCGAGTTGCGGCCACCGTTGACGCGTTCTTTCTGATAGGCGAAGTCGCCGGACAGGCGCAGGGCATCGCCGCGATAATCGAGGCCGATGGCGAACAGTTTCGAGCGCTGGTTTTCGTGATCAATGCCGGTGTCGCCTTCGCGCTGCGACAAGTTGATCCGCGCGCCGAAGCGGTTGTCTTCACCGAAACGCTGGCCGATGTCAAAGTGCTGACCGACGCGACCTTCGCTGTTGATGTCGGTGGTGAAGCGGCGCAGCGGCTCGTCGCCGGCGCGTTTTGGTTGCAGATTAACGCCGCCGCCGATGCCCGAACCGGTCGGGGTCACGCCGTTGATAAAGGCGTTCGGGCCTTTGAACACTTCCACACGTTCCAGGGCGTCGGTGGAAATGATCTGCCGTGGCAGCACGCCGTAGAGGCCGTTATAGGAAATGTCGTCGCCATTGAGCGGCAGGCCACGAATCATGAACACCTGCGACTGGTTGGAAAAACCCGACGCCTGACGTACCGACGAATCGTTGAGCAGCACGTCGGCGACGTCTTCGGCTTGCTGATCCTGAATCAGTTGTTCGGTGTAGGACGCAGCGCTGAACGGCACGTCCATCATGTCCTGATTGCCCAACACACCGAGCTGACCGCCACGCGCGACCTGACCACCGCTGTAAACCGGGGGCAGGGCGTTTGGCGTTGGGGCTTGGGCATTGATGTTGACGTTGTCGAGCACCAGCTCTTTATTGTCAGCTTCGGCGGCGTGAGCGGTAACGGTCAGGGAACACAGCAGGGCGAGCAACGTCGGGCGGAACGGGACGGCGAGTCGGGCTGGAGCGGGCATTGTTGTACCTGGAGGCGCACGGCCGGTGAGAAAAGTTAGGGCGGCGCGGGAACTCCTTGCGCAAATGCGACTCCAGGCGCAAATGATAGGTTTTCTCAGTCACGTTTTGCAATCAGTTTGTCAGTACTCCCCATAACACCCGTAGGAGCTGCCGAAGGCTGCGATCTTTTGATCTGGTTTTTTAAAATCAAAGTCAAAAGATCGCAGCCTGCGGCAGCTCCTACACGGATTGTGTATGGTGATCGCGGCTCAACGGACTGGAAGGAGCGCCATGCACACCCCTCGATTACTGATCACCCTCGCCGCCATGCTCGTGCTGGCCGGTTGCGCCAGTCAGCGCAGCGACGAACCTGCACCGCGTGCGCCGAATGAAGTGAAGGCCGAAATCGTTCGGCTGATGCCCGCTAAAATCGCCGATCGCCAAGGCTGGGCCACCGATATCTATGCCGCTTTCGCCGCGCAAAACATCAGCCCGACCACACAAAATATCTGCTCTGTGCTGGCCGTGGCCGAGCAGGAATCCACTTTTCAGGCTGACCCCACCGTACCCGGTCTGGGCAAAATCGCCCGCGACGAAATCGATCGTCGCGCCGGCAAAGTGCACATCCCCAGCCTGTTGGTCAGCGGCGCGTTGCAAGTCAGCTCAACCAATGGCAAGACCTACAGCGAACGCCTCAACGCCGCGCGCAGCGAGAAGGAGTTGAGCGCAATCTTCGACGACTTCATCGGCAGGGTGCCCATGGGCCGCACGTTGTTTGGCGGCTTTAACCCGGTGCACACCGGCGGGCCGATGCAGGTCAGCATCGAATTTGCCGAGCAACACGCCAAGGATTATCCGTACCCGGTAGACGGCACGATTCGCCGCGAGGTGTTCAGCCGTCGCGGCGGCATGTATTTCGGCATCGCGCATTTGCTCGGTTACCCGGTGAGTTACCGCGAGCCGCTGTATCGCTTCGCCGATTTCAATGCCGGTTGGTACGCGAGTCGCAATGCCGCGTTTCAAAATGCGGTGAGCCGCGCTTCGGGCATTCCGCTGGCGCTGGATGGTGATTTGATTCGTTACGACTCGATCATGCCCGGCAGCACCGAACTGGCGGTGCGCACCCTCGGCAAATCATTGGGCATGCGCAACCCAACCATTCGCGATCAACTGGAGAAGGGCAAAACACTGGAGTTCGAAGAGACCAAACTCTATCAACGGGTATTTGAACTGGCGGAAAAAGCCGAAGGCAAAACCCTGCCGCGTGCGGTGTTGCCGGGGATCGTCCTGCAGAGCCCGAAAATCACCCGCAAACTCACCACCGCATGGTTCGCCAAACGCGTGGACGAGCGTTACAAGCGCTGCATGGCCAAGGCCAACTAAATCAAGCGGACATAAAAAACCCGGCTGCGGGAGCCGGGTTTCTCTGGGTTGTTGCGATGACGCGAGTCATTCAGACAGCGCGGCGTTCAAGCAGACGATCAGAGCCACCTTCAGCGACGGTGTTGCCTTGCAGACGATCGGAACCATCAGCGGCGACGGTGTTGCCTTGCAGACGATCGGAACCATCAGCGGCGACGGTGTTGCCTTGCAGACGATCGGAACCATCAGCGGCGACGGTGTTGCCTTGCA